>JALTNO010000151.1 GCA_027000645.1 Paracoccaceae bacterium
CCGGTCCTGCGTGACATCGAAATCCTGCACGATGTCATGGCTGTCGCCCAGGCCGTAGTAATAGGTGCCGTCATACCATAGCGTGGGGTCGTTCTCCTTGTAGATCAGCGTATCGGCCCCGGCCCCTGTCCAGATGAAGTTGACGCCCGCATCGCCGAAAATCGTCTCGCCCGCGTCCGAGCCGAAGATGATCTCGTTCGCGGCCCCGCCATATTCGTAGAGCGGCTGCCCCCGGTCGTCGCCGATCGCGTCGCGCCCGGCGGCGAGCACCTGAAACAGCGGCTTTGCCCAGTAGCCGGCACTGAATTCGACCTGTTCGATGAAACCCCGCTTCCAGTTGCCCCCGAACATGTCCAGAACCCGGATGGTGGAGGTCCCGTCATCGGCGCTGATCACCATGTCGGCGCCGTCACGGAGGAAGGCGAGCCGCGCGAAGGCCTCGTCGCTGCTGCCGCTCGACGGGCCGTAGAACCCGGCCAGCGAGATCCTGTCGTGGACCCGGGACGGCCCGTTGGCGGCCTCGCGGATGATGTCATGCCCCCAGCCGCTGGCCGGGTCGGGGGCAGAAAAGTTGTAGACGTCGCCGTCGCGCCCGCCGAACAGGCGGTCGTCGCCCTCCCCGCCCTCCAGAACATCGGCGCCGTTGCCACCGAAGATTCTGTCATTGCCCGCCTCGCCGCGCAGCCAGTCATTGCCGTCCTCGCCGCGGATCACGTCGCGGCCATCGCCGCCCTCGCCCCGGTCGTTGCCGGCGCCCAGCCAGATCCGGTCATTGCCCTGATCGCCGAACACCCGGTCGTCGCCGTCGCCCGCGGTGACGGAATCGCGCCCGCGCCCGGCAAAGACGTAATCGTTGCCCGCCCCCGCATCCAGCCTGTCGCGCCCGCCATTGCCGAACATCCAGTCATCGCCCGCATCCGAGGACAGGGAGTCGGCCCTGTTGTTGCCGGCCATGATGTCGGCAACCGCGGTCCCGATCGCGGTTGTGCTCAGATTGTAGGTGGTGCCGCCGGCCTCGATCGTCTCGATGGTGCCGGCGCCGAAATGATCCTTGATCCTGATGTCGTAGGCGGGCGCGCCGGGTGAGTGGAACCGATAGGGCCGCGACGGCAGATGAAGGATCAGGTTGTCGCCCGACCGCAGCGCCGTGGCCCAGTCCTGATAGCCCAGCGATGCCGACTGGTAGAGCGCACCGGCATTGATGATCGAATCCACGGCCCCGTCGGTGCCGCGGTCGTCAATGATGAAATCGTACACCCCGCCACTTCCGGCGCGGCGAAGATCGTAGATATCCGCGCCATCGAGGCCGCGCAGAACATCACGCTGACCGGCCGCGCTGGTACCAAGGGGGATCAGAATGTCGTCCCCCCCCGTTCCGACCAGCGTATCCGCCCCCGTCGTGCCCGAAATCTGCGCCATACCCATTTGCCCCTTTGCACAATTCCGTTTTCGCCTTGCATCGGCGGGCATGTCCCGGCCGCCCGCCCCGCACCGGCAAATCCGCCGGACGGCACCGCCGAACCTAGCCGATTTCCGCGGCCCGCCCCCATATACCTCAGGTTTATTCGGAGAATTTCAGAATGATGTTTATGGCAACGATCCGCCAGAGCCGCCCGCGCGGCTCCCGCGGCCCCCAGTGGCCCGCCCGGCATGTGCCGAAGCCGGCCGCTTGCCCTTGCCGCCGCCCGTGTCTATATGCCCGCCCATGCTTGACGCCCTCCCCAACCGCCCCGATCTGCCTGCCGAAATCGCCCGGCGGCGCACATTCGCCATCATCTCGCACCCCGATGCCGGCAAGACCACGCTGACCGAAAAGTTCCTGCTTTACGGCGGCGCGATCCAGATGGCCGGACAGGTGCGCGCCAAGGGCGAGGCGCGGCGCACGCGCTCGGACTTCATGCAGATGGAGAAGGACCGGGGCATCTCGGTCAGCGCCTCGGCCATGTCCTTCGACTACGGCAGCTGGCGCTTCAACCTCGTGGACACGCCCGGCCACTCGGACTTTTCCGAGGACACCTACCGCACCCTGACGGCGGTGGATTCGGCGATCATGGTGATCGACGGCGCCAAGGGGGTGGAAAGCCAGACGCAGAAACTGTTCGAGGTCTGCCGCCTGCGCGACCTGCCGATCTTCACCTTCTGCAACAAGATGGACCGCGAGGCCCGCGACACCTTCGAGATCATCGACGAGATCCAGGAAATGCTGGCCATCGACGTGACCCCGGCAAGCTGGCCCATCGGCCAGGGGCGCGATTTCATCGGCTGCTACGATCTGCTGCGCGACCGGCTTGAACTGATGGACCGGGCCGACCGCAACCGCGTGGCCGAAAGCATCCAGATCGACGGGCTGGACGACCCGAAGCTGGCCGAGCACGTCCCCCCTCACCTGCTGGAGCCCTTCCTGGAAGAGCTGGAAATGGCCCGCGGGCTGCTGCCGCGGCTCGACCCGCAATCGGTGCTCGAGGGGCACATGACCCCGATCTGGTTCGGCTCGGCCATCAACTCCTTCGGGGTGAAGGAGCTGATGGACGGGATTGCCACCTACGGCCCCGAACCCCGCCCCCAGCGCGCCGAGCCGCGCCCGATCGACCCGGCCGAGACGAAGGTGACCGGCTTCGTCTTCAAGGTGCAGGCCAACATGGACCCCAAGCACCGCGACCGGGTGGCCTTCGTCCGCCTCGCCTCGGGGCATTTCCGGCGGGGGATGAAGCTGACCCATGTGCGCGCGAAGAAACCGATGACCATCTCGAACCCGGTGCTGTTCCTCGCCGCCGACCGCGAACTGGCCGAAGAGGCCTGGGCCGGCGACATCATCGGCATCCCCAACCACGGCCAGCTGCGCATCGGCGACACCCTGACCGAGGGCGAGGCGATCCGCGTTTCCGGCATCCCCTCCTTCGCGCCGGAGCTGCTCAAGGGCATCCGCGCGGGCGATCCGATGAAGGCCAAGCATCTGGAAAAGGCGCTGATGCAGTTCGCCGAGGAAGGCGCGGCCAAGGTGTTCAAGCCGATGATCGGCGCGGGCTTCATCGTCGGCGTGGTGGGGGCGCTGCAATTCGACGTGCTGGCCAGCCGGATCGAGCTGGAATACGGTCTGCCGGTGCGCTTCGAGGCGTCCCAGTTCACCTCGGCCCGCTGGGCCAGCGGCCCGCGCGAGGTGATGGAGCGCTTCATCAACGCCAACCGCCAGCACATCGCCCGCGACCATGACGGCGACGTGGTGTATCTGACCCGCCTGCAATGGGATATCGACCGGATCGCGCGCGACTTTCCGGAACTGACGCTCTCGGCCACCAAGGAAATGATGGTATAAGCGCGGGCGATGTCCACGCCCACTCCATCCCCGAACGCCCGCTGGGGCCTTGTCGCGACGGTCAAGGCGCCACTGGACGAGATCCTCGGTTTCGCTGCCCATCACCTCGACTTGGGGGCGCACCGGCTGTTCATCTTCCTCGACGAACCCGACGCCGAATCGCGGGAAACCCTTGCCGCCCATCCGAAGATCCGGGTCTTTGCCTGCGACGAGGCCCACTGGCGCCGGCTGGGGCGCAAACGCCCCGCAAAGCATCAGCTGCGCCAGAGTGCCAATGCCACCTTCGCCTATCACCGCGCGGGCCAGGTGGACTGGCTGATCCACATGGACGTGGACGAATTCCTCTGGCCCCAAGGCGACGCCGTGGGCGCGCAGCTTGCCGCCCTTGCCGGCGACACCCTCTGCGCCCGCATTCGCCCGATGGAGCAGCTTTGCGGCGATGGCACCCTGTTCAAGGCCTTCATCCCGCCGGGGCCGGACCGCGAAGCCATCGTGGAGCGGCTTTATCCCCGCTTCGGCCGCTACGTGAAGGGCGGCTTTCTCAGCCATCTGGCGGGAAAGCTTTTCGTCCGCACCGGGCGGGGCCCGCTCAGGATCCGCATTCACAACATCTTTCGCGGCGACGAGATGAACCCCGGCGAGGTGGAAATGGACCGCATGGCGCTGTGCCACTGCCATGCCGGAAGCTGGGAGCAGTGGATCACCGCCTATCGCTACCGGCTGGAGAAGGGGTCCTATCGCCCCGATCTCGCCCCGGCGCGGCCGCGTGAAAAGGGAGGGCTGACCCTGCACGAGGTGCTCTCCACCATCGAGGCCGACAGCGGCAGGGCCGGGCTGCGCGCGTTCTTCGACGAAATCGGCGCGGCCGATGCGGGCGTACGGCAGCGGTTGCGCGCGGCGGGGCTGCTGCGGCATTGCGATCTGGACCTTGCCCGCAAAAGGCAGAAACATTTTCCAGGTTTCGGCTGAATTGTTTCGGATTCTGAAACATTTGCCCGAAAATTCCGCTCTCGCGCCCAGGTGTTTGACGCTGCCCGCACATTTTGTTATGCGGGCGCCACGCCGTGATGCACATTGATGGTGCAGGGCCAGACGGGCCCGGCGATGACAGACGTGCGGGCCGGATCGTGTCCGCAAAAGCGGATACACATGACAACATTCTCTGAACTCAACCTGAATCCGAAGGTTTTGAAGGCCGTAGAAGAGGCCGGATACGAAACCCCCACCCCGATTCAGGAAGGCGCCATCCCACCGGCGCTCGAGGGGCGCGACGTGCTGGGCATCGCCCAGACCGGAACCGGCAAGACCGCCAGTTTCACCCTGCCGATGATCACCCTGCTGGCCCGCGGCCGCGCCCGGGCGCGCATGCCGCGCAGCCTCGTGCTGTGCCCGACGCGGGAGCTGGCCGCGCAGGTGGCGGAAAACTTCGACACCTACGCCAAGTACGTCAAGCTTACCAAGGCGCTGCTGATCGGCGGGGTCAGCTTCAAGGAGCAGGAGGCGCTGATCGACCGCGGCGTTGACGTGCTGATCGCCACGCCGGGGCGGCTCCTGGATCATTTCGAGCGCGGCAAGCTGATCCTCAACGACGTCAACATCATGGTCGTGGACGAAGCCGACCGGATGCTCGACATGGGCTTCATCCCCGATATCGAGCGCATCTTCGGCCTGACCAACCCGCTCAAGCGGCAGACGCTGTTCTTCTCGGCCACCATGGCGCCCGAGATCGAGCGCATCACCAACATGTTCCTGTCCAATCCTGCCCGGATCGAGGTCGCCCGCCAGGCCACCACCGCCGAGAACATCGAACAGGGCGTGGTGATGTTCAAACCCAGCCGGCGCGACCGCGAGGGCAGCGAAAAGCGCCGCCTGCTGCGGGCGCTGATCGATGCCGAGGGCGACAGGTGCACCAACGCGATCATCTTCTGCAACCGCAAGGTGGACGTGGACATCGTCGCCAAGTCGCTGAAGAAATACGGCTATGACGCGGCCCCGATCCATGGCGATCTGGATCAGTCGCAGCGGATGAAGACGCTGGATTCCTTCCGGGACGGCAAGCTGCGCTTCCTGGTGGCCTCGGACGTGGCCGCGCGCGGGCTCGACGTGCCCAGCGTCAGCCATGTCTTCAACTACGACGTGCCCAGCCATGCCGAGGATTACGTCCACCGCATCGGCCGCACCGGGCGCGCCGGCCGCGACGGCAAGGCGCTGACCATCTGCGGACCCCGCGACGACAAGTATCTCGACGCCATCGAAAGGCTGGTGCAGCGGGAAATCCCCCGCCTCGAAAACCCGCTGAAG
>JALTNO010000152.1 GCA_027000645.1 Paracoccaceae bacterium
TGGCGATCTCGCTGGGCTGCGTGTCCGAGACCAGGCGGCGCGAATTTTCCGAAAAGATGGACAAGCTTTCCGATGCGCGCAGCAGGCTGGAATCCCTGTCGCTCACCCCGTCGATGATTCGTCACGCCGGTATTGCGGTGAACCAGGACGGGAACAGGCGCTCAGGCATGGATCTCCTGGCGTTCCCTGATGTGAATTTCGAAGATCTCCTTCCTTTCGATGGAACGCTTGGCGGTGTGGAGGAGGGCATAAGGTGCCAGCTGAAGAACGATGCGCTGTATGCGAACTATATCGAGCGGCAAAAGCGGGACATCGAAGCGCTGCGGCGGGATGAAGGGCACAAGATCCCGGTCGATTTCGACTATGCCAAGATCGATGGGCTGTCCAACGAGCTGAAGGCCAAGCTGTTGCAAAGCCGGCCGGAAAACCTTGCGCAGGCATCACGCATCGACGGCATGACACCGGCGGCGCTGACTCTGATCCTGTCGCGACTGCGCCGCTCGCAAGGCGCAAGATCGGCATGACGGGGTATCTGGCGGGGCAGGGCGGGAAGCTGGATGTTTCACGTGAAACATTCGATCGGCTTGCCCTGTTCGAATCGCTTCTTCGAAAATGGACGACGCGGATAAATCTTGTCTCCCGGGCCAGTTTGGACGATCTGTGGAATCGCCATATTCTTGATTCCGCTCAGGTTTTCGATTGTGCAACGCCAGGTCGCCTATGGGCCGATCTGGGCAGTGGTGGTGGGTTTCCGGGGCTTGTCGTAGCGATTCTCGCGGCCGAGCGCGCACCCGGGATGCAAACCGTTCTGGTGGAGAGCGACCAGCGCAAGGCGGCCTTCCTGCGCGCGGTGGTGCGGGAAACGGGGGTGAAATGCCGGGTCCTTTCCCGCAGAATCGAGGAAATCGAACCGATCGGTGCCGACACGCTTTCGGCACGCGCCCTGGCCGAGCTTGACAAGTTGCTTGAATTTTCGGAGCGGCATCTTTCCCCCGGCGGAACGGCGCTGTTTCCAAAGGGAGTGCGCTGGCAGGACGAACTTGAGCGTGCCCGAAGGCGGTGGCACTTTGACGTACAGGCGATTAATAGCAGGACAGAGGACGGAGCAGTGATCCTGAAGATCAAAGGAGTGTCGCGTGCCTGATCTTTCCAGACCGAACGGCCCGAAAATCATTGCCATTGCTAATCAGAAGGGCGGGGTCGGCAAGACGACGACGGCGATCAATCTTGCCGCCGCCCTGGCCGAACGGGGTCGAAGGATTCTGGTTGTGGATCTGGATCCGCAGGGCAACGCCTCCACCGGGCTGGGGATCGAGCTGCCGGACCGCCGCAAGACGACCTATGATCTGTTGATCGAAGATGCCCCCCTCGAAGAGGTCATCCAGCCCACGCGCTTTGAGGGCCTGTCGATCATTCCTTCGACGGTCGATCTCAGCTCGGCCGATATCGAGCTGATTTCCAACGTGAAACGCAGTTTCCTGCTGCATGATGCGCTGCGCCAGACGGCGATGGATCGTTACGGGTTCGATTTCATCCTGATCGACTGCCCGCCATCGCTGAATCTTCTGACGGTCAACGCGATGGTCGCCGCCCATTCCATCCTGGTGCCGTTGCAAAGCGAGTTCTTTGCGCTGGAAGGCCTGTCGCAGCTGATGCTGACCATTCGCGAGGTCCGCCAGACGGCCAACCCGGATCTTCGGATCGAGGGAATCGTGCTGACCATGTATGATCGCAGGAACAACCTGTCGCATCAGGTCGAGCAGGATGCCCGGGAAAACCTGGGAGAGCTGGTGTTCCGAACGCTGATCCCCCGCAATGTCCGGGTCAGCGAGGCCCCGTCCTACGCGATGCCGGTTCTGGCCTATGATCCGAATTCGCAGGGTGCGCTGGCCTATCGGGCGCTGGCGGAAGAGGTGCTTGAAAAACATGGGAAAATCGCCGCGTGATCGGCCAGGAAGGAGAGGAAGCAATGGATAACAAGGCGAAACCGCGCGGACTTGGCCGGGGGCTTTCGGCGCTGATGGCGGATGTTCGGCCCGAGGCTTCCCCGACCGCCGACGCGCCCCGCACACCCGACATGCGCGTGCCCATCGAAAAGCTCAGCGCCAACCCCGATCAGCCCCGCCGGGCCTTTGACGAATCGGATCTTGAAGATCTGGCCGCCTCGATCCGCGAAAAGGGGATCATCCAGCCCCTGATCGTGCGCCCGATTGGCGACGGGGAATACCAGATTGTTGCCGGTGAGCGCCGCTGGCGTGCCGCGCAGATCGCGCAGCTGCACGAGATCCCGGTTCTCGTCCGCGATCTGGACGATACGGAAGTTCTGGAAATCGCGATTATCGAGAACATCCAGCGCGCCGATCTCAACCCGCTGGAAGAGGCGCTGGGCTTTCGCCAGCTGATGGACCGCTTCGGCCACACGCAGGAAAGGCTGAGCCAGGCCCTGGGCAAGAGCCGCAGCCATATTGCCAACCTGTTGCGGCTGCTGACCCTGCCCGAGGATGTGCAGGATCTCGTGCGCGAGGGCAAGCTGTCCGCCGGTCATGCCCGCGCTCTTGTCACGGCCGAGGACCCCTCGGAGCTGGCAAGAAAGGTTGTTCGGGGCGGGTTGTCGGTGCGGGCGACCGAGGCCCTGGTCAGGAAACAGGCCCGGGGCGGGGAGCAAGGGGCCGCCAGGCCAGCGCGTGGCAAGGCGGCGGAAAAGGATGCCGATACCCGCGCGCTTGAGGCCGATCTGGCTGCGAACCTGGGCATGAAGGTCAGCATCGAGCACAAGCCGGGCAGCGAATCTGGGCGGGTAGTGATCTCGTACGACTCGCTCGATCAGCTTGACGAATTGTGCGGCCGTCTCACGCGTTAGGGCGGCTCCAGATGAATGCAAGCACGAGAGAAAGTATAACTATCTGAAATAAAAGGATTTTTGTCGGAACAGACAGGGCCAGGGAAAGCCCCGGCACGGCCAGGATCGACAGGGTGGCCATGCGTTTTGCCCGTGGGCGGATGGCCCCCGAACGGCTCCAGTCCTCGATGATCGGTCCGAATGTGCGGTGCGACAGGATCCAGTCATGCAGGCGGGATGAAGATCGTGCGAACAGGAACGCGGCCAGCAGAAGGAAGGGCACGCTGGGCAACAGCGGCACGAAGATGCCGATGATCGCAAGCCCCACGCAGATCAGCCCCAGCCCGGCCCAGAGATATTTCACCGTCTCACCCCGCCAGCAGTTCCCGGATCACCGCGTTGAGGACCGGGCGCCCCCGTGCGGTGGCCGACAGGCGCTGACCGCGCAGCGATACCATGCCCATCTCGTCCAGCCTTTCGATGGCGGACGGGGAAAGGGGTTTGCCCGAAAGGGACTGGAACCGGGTCAAGTCGATGCCCTCGCGCAGCCGCATTCCGAACATGACATATTCTTCGGCCTGCACCTGTCCAGTCAGCGCCTCGCGCAGTCGTTCGGCGTTGCCCCGCTCGGCCGCTGAAAGCCAGAGATTTGGGTCGGGCCAGCATTCGGTCGCATGGCGCTGCCCGGCAATCGTCAGCCGTCCATGCGCGCCCGGCCCGATCCCGGCCCAGTCTCCGTAACGCCAGTAGATCAGGTTGTGCCGCGATTCGTTGCCCGGCCGCGCGTGGTTCGAGATTTCATAGGCAGGCAGGCCGGCGGCGTCGCACAGATCCTGCGTCAGCTGGTAAAGATCGGCCGACAGATCGTCATCGGGCAGCCCGCGCAGCCCGCCCGCGGCGTGGCGGGCGGCAAAGGCGGTGCCGGGCTCGATCGTGAGCTGGTAGAGCGACAGGTGATCGGGCGACATCGACAGCGCCTCGGTCAGTTCCGCCCGCCAGTCGGCCAGGCTCTGGTCCTGTCGGCCATGGATCAGGTCGAAGCTGACGCGCTCGAACAGGCCGGTGGCGATCTCCCAGGCCGCGCGTGCCTCGGCTACGCTGTGGATCCGGCCAAGGCGGCGCAGGTCGCGGTCGTCAAGGGCCTGGAACCCCATCGAGATCCGGTTGACCCCGGCCTCGCGATAGCCGGCGAACCGCCCGGCCTCGACCGAGCCGGGATTGGCCTCGAGCGTGATCTCGATATCGTTGGCAAGGCGCCAGTGGCGGCGGGCGGCCTCGATTATCCGCGCCACCGTGTCGGGGAGCATCAGGCTGGGCGTGCCGCCGCCGAAATAGATCGAATTCAGCACCCGGCCGGGCAGCCGGGCACCGATGCGGTCCAGTTCGGCCACGAGGGCGCGGGCCCAGCGGGCGTGGTCGATATCGCCGGCGACATGGCTGTTGAAGTCGCAATAGGGGCATTTGGCGGCGCAGAAGGGCCAGTGCACGTAAAGGCCGAAACCGCCCCGGGTCCAGTCCTCAGCCAAAGCAGGCATCGACGAACCGGGCGACGGCGCGGCCCCGGTGGCTGATGCGGTTCTTTTCCCACCGGTCCATTTCGCCGAAGGTCTGGTCATATCCGTCGGGCAGGAAGATCGGGTCATAGCCATGCCCCTGCCCGCCGCGCATGGGCCAGACGATGCGGCCGGGAACCGAGCCCTCGAACACCTCGTCATGTCCGTCGGGCCAGGCCAGCACCAGCGTGCAGACGAAGCGCGCCCGGTGCGGCTCGGGCGCGCCCGAGGCAACAAGTTCTTCATGCACCCGCCGCATGGCCATGACGAAATCGCGCCCTTGCCCGGTTTCCGCCCAGTCGGCCGTATGCACGCCGGGGGCGCCGCCAAGTGCGGCGACCTCAAGCCCCGAATCATCGGCAAGCGCCGGCAGCCCGGTTGCCTTCGCCGCCGCGTGCGCCTTGATCCGGGCGTTGCCGACAAAGCTGGATTCGGTTTCCGCGGGCTCGGGCAGGTTCATGTCGGCGGCGCCGATGACGGACACGCCGAAGGGCGCGAGAAGGTGCTCCATCTCTTCCAGCTTGCCCCTGTTGTGGGTGGCCACAAGCAGGCGGTCTTCGGAAAAAGCGCGGGTCATTCGGTCGCGGCCCTTTGCGCGGCGACCAGCTGGTCAACCCCTTTCTGCGCAAGGTCGAGAAGCTGGTCCAGCTGCGCGCGGGAAAAGAGCGCGCCCTCGGCCGACATCTGGACCTCGACCAGGCTTCCCGATCCGGTCATGATGAAATTGCCGTCCACGCCGGCCTCGCTGTCCTCGGGATAGTCGAGGTCCAGCACCGCCTGGCCGGCGTAGATGCCGCAGCTGACCGCCGCCACGTGGTCCAGCAGCGGATCGGTGGTAATCATGCCCGCCTTGAGCAACTTGTTGACCGCAAGCCGCAGCGCCACCCAGCCGCCGGTGATCGCGGCGCAGCGGGTGCCGCCATCGGCCTGCAACACGTCGCAGTCGATGGTGATCTGGCGCTCGCCCAGCGCCACGCGATCGACGCCGGCGCGCAGGGCGCGGCCGATCAGGCGCTGGATCTCGACGGTGCGGCCGCCCTGCTTGCCCGAGGCGGCCTCGCGCCGCATCCGGGTGTTGGTGGCCCGCGGGAGCATTCCGTATTCGGCGGTGACCCAGCCAAGGCCCGACCCCTTGATGAAGGGCGGCACCCGGTCCTCGATGGTGGCGGTGCACAGCACATGCGTCTCGCCCATTCGGATCAGGCATGACCCTTCGG
>JALTNO010000153.1 GCA_027000645.1 Paracoccaceae bacterium
GATCCCGCCCGGGCCCGGGCCTGGGCCGAACTGGCCGCCACCGTCTCGGCCCGCGCCCGCCACGGCCGGGCGGTCAATCTTGACCCGGCCGCGCTGGTGCTGGATACGATCTTCAGATTCCAGCAAACCGCGCCCGCACCGACCGGCGCCCAGGCCCGAACATGACCAGCGACCAGACTCCGCCCGCCATCACCGACAGCCACTGCCACCTGGATTTCCCCGATTTCGAGGGCGATCTGGACGCGGTCATCGCCCGCGCCCGCGCGGCCGGGGTCACCCGAATGGTGACGATCTGCACCCGGCTGCGCCACGAACCCCGCGTGCGCGCCATCGCCGAGGCCCACGCCCCCGTATTCTACGCCGCCGGCACCCACCCGATGAGCGCCGCCGAAGAGCCCATGGCCACGGTGGACCAGCTGGTGAAACTGGCCGCCCACCCGAAATTCGTCGGCATCGGCGAAACCGGACTGGACTATCACTACACCGCCGACAGCGCCGAGGTGCAGCAGCAATCCCTGCGCATCCATATCGCGGCCGCGCGCGAAACCGGCCTGCCGCTGATCATCCACGCCCGCGCCGCGGACGAGGACATGGCCCGCATCCTGGCCGAGGAATACCGCAACGGCGCCTACAGCTGCGTCATGCACTGCTTCTCCTCGGGCGCCGGGCTGGCCCGGGCGGCGCTGGATCTGGGCTTCTACCTGTCCATGTCCGGCATCGCCACCTTCCCGCGCAGCCAGGAGCTGCGCGACATTTTCGCCGCCGCACCCCTCGACCGGATCCTGGTCGAAACCGACGCCCCCTATCTGGCACCGCCGCCGCACCGGGGAAAGCGCAACGAGCCGGCCTTCAGCGCCCTGACTGCACGGGTGGGGGCGGAAATCTTCGGCGTGGACTACGCCACCTTCGCCGCCCGGACCCAGGCCAATTTCGACCGCCTCTTCGTCAAGGCGGCAAGCTGGAAGGCCGCCGCCTGATGGCCGAAATCCGCTACACGATCCTCGGCTGCGGATCGTCGGGGGGGGTGCCGCGCCTCGGCGGCCACTGGGGCGCCTGCGATCCGCACAACCCCAGGAACCGCCGCCGGCGCTGTTCGCTGCTGGTCGAACGCGACGGGCCGGAAGGAACCACCTCGGTGCTGATCGACACCACCCCGGACATGCGCTGCCAGCTGCTGGACACCGGCACGGGCAGGCTCGACGCGGTGGTCTATACCCATTCCCACGCCGATCACGTCCACGGCATCGACGATCTGCGCCAGATCGTCTTCAACATGCGCGCCCGCCTGCCGGTCTGGGCCGACGGCGATACCCAGAACGCGCTGCTGTCACGCTTCGGCTACGCCTTCGTCCAGCCGGAAGGCTCGCCCTACCCGCCGATCCTCGACATGAAGACGATCGACGGCCCGTTCGAAATCGACGGCCCCGGCGGCCCCATCCCCTTCCGCCCGTTCCAGGTCGATCACGGGTCGATGCATGCGCTGGGCTTCCGCATCGGACGGCTGGCCTACCTGCCGGACGCAGCCGAAATCCCGCCCCCCGCATGGGCCGAGCTGGAAAACCTCGACTGTTTCATCGTCGATGCCCTGCGCCGCACCCCGCACCCAACCCATGCGCATCTGGACAAGGCGCTGGAATGGATCGAACGCGCGGCCCCCAGCCGCGCCATCCTCACCAACATGCATATCGACATGGACCACGCAGAGGTCGATGCCGACACCCCCGATCACGTCACCCCCGCCCATGACGGGCTGACCATTTCAATCCCGCTCTGACACGCCCGCCCCGACACACCCGATCCGACACGGAGACCGCCCCGATCTTCCTCTTGCCCCAAATACTCCCGCCGGAGGGACCACCCCGCCGCCACAGGCAGGACGTCTCATGCTGCAAACCCTGATCGACGTCATCCTGCCGGTCTTCCTGGTGATCGGCGCAGGCTACGGCACCACCCGCGCCGGCTGGTTCACCCCGGTCCAGATCGACGGGGTGATGAAATTCACCCAGGGCTTCGCCATCCCGCTGCTGCTGTTTCGCGCCATCGCCCACCTTGACCTCGGCGCGGGCTTCGACCCCCGCCTCCTGACCAGCTTCTACGCCGGCGCTCTGATCAGCTTCGCCGCCGGCCTGTTCGGAGCCCGGTTCCTGTTCGGCCGCGAATGGGAGAACTGCGTCGCCATCGGCTTCATCGCGCTGTTCTCGAACTCGGTGCTGCTGGGCCTGCCGATCTCCGAACGCGCCTATGGCGCCGCCAACCTTGCGGGAAACTACGCCATCATCGCGTTCCACGCCCCGTTCTGCTATGGCGTCGGCATCGTCGTGATGGAGATGGTCCGCAATCGGGGCCGGGGCGGCTGGAACACGGTGCGGGCGGCCCTGCGCGCGATGTTCCGCAACACGCTGCTGGTGGGTATCGCGCTGGGATTCGTGGTCAACCTGTCCGGTTTCCCGCTGCCGCAGGTGGTCGATGACGCGCTGTCGCTGATCACCCGCGCGGCCCTGCCCGGCGCGCTTTTCGCGCTTGGCGGCATACTGGTCCAGTACCGGCCCGAGGGCGACCTGCGCATCATCGCCTATGTCTCCGCGCTGTCTCTCCTGCTGCACCCGGCACTGGTCTGGCTGGCTGGCAAGAGCCTCTCGGTACCGCAGGACCTGTTCCGGTCGGGCGTCCTGACCGCGGCAATGGCACCGGGATTCAACGCCTACATCTTCGCCAGCATCTACGGACGCGCCCGCCGCGTGGCCGCCTCCGCGGTGCTGATCGCCACCGCCGCCTCGATTCTCACCGTCTGGTTCTGGCTGCTCGTGCTGGGCTGACCGCCGGGCCGGACGCGGCAACGACACCATCGCCGGCTACGACGTGACCGAGGACAGCATCCCCCGGAAGGCGACGTCGGGGTCAGGCTCACCGATACCGCCGCCGGCGCGGGGCGGGAGCATTTTCGACCGATGTCAGGAGTTTGATCCGTCCACCTGATTTGACCACTTGGAAAAACCCGGAAACGGCGTCACAATGCCGTCACTGAATTCGAGATAACAAACACTTGCAACATAGGGAGTGATCCGAAAATGAAATGGAAGAACCTGACCGCCGTCGCGGCGCTGGGGGTGGCACTGAGCGGCCTTGCACAGACCGCGGGCGCCGAAACGCTGCGCCTGCTGACCTGGGGCGGCTATGCGCCTGAAAACGTCGTCGAGCTGTTCGAGAAGGAAACCGGCATCACCGTCGAGGTGACCAAGTCCAACAACGAGGAAATGATCGCCAAGCTGCGCGCCACCGGCGGCGGCGGCTTCGATCTGGCCCAGCCCAGCCAGGACCGCATCGCCGGCCCGCAGCAGGAATTCGGCATCTACAAGCCGATCGACCTGTCCAAGATCGACAAGTCGCTGTTCATCCCCTCGATGCTGGAAGCGACGATGAAGAACACCACCGTGGACGGAAAGGTCTATGGCGTGCCGCATGTCTGGGGTACCTCGGGGCTGGTGCTTGACACCACCAAGGCGGCCTCGGTCAAGGACTACACCGATCTTTGCAACCCGGAAGTGGCGGGCAAGGTTTCCTACCGGCTCAAGCGTCCGACGCTGATCGGGTTCGCCTTCGCCATGGGCATGGATCCCTTCGCCGCCTACAATGACGTGGACGCCTACAAGGAGATCCTCTCCAAGGTCGAGGCCAAGCTGATCGAGTGCAAGCCCAACGTGAAGACCTACTGGGGCGGCGGCGACGAGCTGATGAACCTGCTGCGCTCGGGCGAAGTGGTGGCGGCGATGGCCTGGGACACCGGCGGCTGGAAGCTGAATGCCGACAACCCCAATATCACCTTCGTGGCGCCGAAATCGGGCGCGCTGGGCTGGATCGACACCTTCGCCCTGCCGGCCAAGGGCAAGGCCGATGATGCCGCCTACAAGTGGATCAACTTCGTGATGCGCCCGGAAATCGCGGCCATGATCACCGAAGCGGCGGGCAACTTCACCGCCTCCAAGGGCGCCGACCAGTACGTTTCGGAAGATCTCAAGAAGCGCTTCCAGGCCTCCTTCCCGCCCGAGGCGATCGACAACATCAAGTGGTATCCGCCGGTTCCGGCGGGGCTCGAGGCGCTGGAGGGCGGCGTGCTTGACCGCGTGAAGGCGGCCAACTGATCCGACCACATCCCGAACCGGTGGTGCCCGGCCCGCCCGGGCACCGCCTTTTTTCCGCGTTTGCACACAGGGCAAGGCATGACCCCCGATCTTGAATGCATCGACCTGACCCGGCACTTCGGCGACATGACCGCCGTCGATCGCGTCTCTTTCTCGGTCCCGGCGGGATCGTTCTTTTCCATTCTCGGCCCTTCGGGTTGCGGCAAGACCACGATCATGCGGATGATCGCGGGCTTTCTCGAACCCTCGGGGGGGGACATCCGCATCAAGGGCCGCTCGGTGCTTGGCGTGCCGCCGAACAAGCGCCCGGTGAACATGGTGTTCCAGCACCTGGCGCTGTTTCCGATGATGACCATCGCCGAGAACATCGGCTACGGGCTGCGCCGGGCCGGGCTGGCGCGGGCGGAAATCAACCGCAAGGTGGACGAGGCGCTGGAGCGGATCGGCCTGCCGGGGATCGGAAACCGCAAGGTGGACGAGCTGTCGGGCGGGCAGAAGCAGCGCGTGGCGATTGCCCGCTGCATGGTGCTCGAACCCGACGTGCTGCTGCTGGACGAGCCGCTCGGCGCGCTCGACCTGAAGCTGCGCGAACACATGAAAATCGAGCTCAAGGCCCTGCAGGCGGCCTTCGACACCACCTTCGTCTACATCACCCACGACCAGTCCGAGGCGCTGGTCATGTCCGACCAGATCGCCGTGATGAACGACGGCCGGTTCGAGCAGGTTGGCACCGGGCAGGATCTCTACTACCGCCCGCAGACCGCCTTTGTCGCCGGCTTCGTGGGCGAATCGAACCGCTGGCGGGGACGGGTCGAACGGGTCGAGGGCGGGGCGCTGGAAATCCGTACCGAAAACGGCATGGTCATGCGCGGCGCCACCCATGGCCGCCCCCTGCAGCCGGGCGACATGGCCGACATCTTCGTCCGCCCCGAGGCCATCCGCCTGAGCCGCAGCGCCGAAGAGCTGGCCCGCTTCGACAACCGCATCGAGGGGCAGGTCTCCTCCATCCTGTTCAACGGCGCCGCCAGCCGGGTGCTGGTGCGCGACGCCCGGGGCGGCGAGGAAATCGAGGTCACCCTGCCGCAATCGGGGGAATTCGCCGATCTGACCGAGGGCACACCCATCCATATCGGCTGGAGCGGCGAACAGGGCAACTGCTTCCCGGCGGGGGGCTGAGCCATGCGCGCAGGCACCAAACTGGGCTTTATCCTTCTGCTGACGCCGCTGCTGCTGTGGCTGGCGCTTCTGATCGTGATTCCGCATATCGACATGTTCCTGGTGTCGATCCGCGAACGCGTGGGCGTGGGCAAGTACGAAACCAGCCTGGCAAATTACCGCACCTTCTTTACCGAAACCCTGTATCTGTGGACCTTCCTGCGCACGGCGGTGATGTCGATCCTGGCCACCATCGTCACCTTCCTGATCGCCTTTCCGGTCAGCTACTACATCGCCAAGA
>JALTNO010000154.1 GCA_027000645.1 Paracoccaceae bacterium
GCGCTCGACCTCGTCGATGCTCAGCGCGGCTTCGGTTGAGAAGGGTCCGGCCCAGAGCCGGCGCAGCGCCGTCACATGGCCGTAGCAGCCCAGAACCTCGCCCAGGTCGCGGGCGATGGAGCGCACATAGCCGCCCTTGCCGCAGGTCATCTCCAGCACCACGTGACCGGGGTCGGGGCGATCCACCATCACCAGTTCCTCGACCCAGAGCGGGCGGGCGGCGATCTCGACCTCCTCGCCGTCGCGGGCCAGCTTGTAGGCGCGCTTGCCGTCGATCTTCACCGCCGAGAATTTCGGCGGCACCTGCATGATGTCGCCCACGAAGCGGCCCAGCGCGGCCTTGATCTCCTCGTCCGAGGGGCGCCGGTCGCTTTGCGCGATCACCTCGCCTTCGGAATCATCGGTGTTGGTGGCCAGCCCCAGCCGCACGGTGAAGCGGTAGGCCTTCAGCGCATCGGTGACGTAGGGCACGGTCTTGGTCGCCTCGCCCAGCGCCACGGCCAGAAGCCCGGTCGCCACCGGGTCCAGAGTGCCGGCATGGCCCGCCTTGCGCGCGCCCAGCGCCCAGCGCACCTTGTTGACCACCGCGGTCGAGGTCATCCCCGGCGGCTTGTCGATCACCAGCCAGCCTGAAATGTTCCGTCCCTTGCGTCCCATCCTGAATTCCCCGTCATCGATGCAGGCCGCGCGTTATACGGCCTTCGGCGCGGCGGTCAACGGCGCCTGCCGCCCTGCCGGGCTATTCCTCGCGGCTTTCCACCACGCCGACGATCGGACCCATCGCGCGCCCGGGATCGTTGCGGCCGATCTGCGGGGCGTAAAGCCGCGAGATGCTGCCGTCGAAATAGAGCGCGTTGGGCAGGCCCAGGCCATCGCGGAAGAAGCGCGCGAATTCGTGGAAGGTGACCGTGTTGCGGGATATGACGAACACGACCCGCCTGCCGTCCGCGCTGCTGCCCACTCCGTTGCGGATATGGCGCGAGGTCGATTCGGGCAGGAAGCGGGGGTGCAGTTCGCCGTCGATGACAAGCATCGGCCCCGATTGCGTGGCGTGGAGGCAGGCGGGCTGCTCGGCCAGAAAGCGCCGGGTTTCGATCACGTCGGCCCGGTCGGGGCGGATGCAGAAGACGCCGTTGGGCAGCATGCCGAAATTGCCCGGCCCGGGGCCGGGCACGACGCGGTGATATTCGCGCCCGTCCTCGACGTAATGGCCTACCGGCGACCGATCCTCGTGATACATCCCCGCATTGGTGGCGAAGGCCAGGCGTTTGCCTTGTGCCGCAAGGGCGTCATTCACGGCCCGGAACTGGCCATAGGGGCGGCCTTCCGCGTCGTAGAGAAACAGGCGCAGTTCTTCGCGCGAGGTATCGACCTCGCACAGGGTGTAGCGATTCGAATCATGCTCGACGTTGCGACACACGACCGCGCCGGCCCGGTCGGCGGCAAGGATCACTGCCACCGTCAGCGCCAGAATTCCCGCCGCCCGCCGGATCACTTTTCGAGGTCGCGGCGAACCGCGTCCTGTTCGAACAGGCGCCGGGCCTCGTCCAGATGGTCGAAGGTCTCGTCCAGCCGGAACCGCAATTCGGGCGAGAATTTCAGTCCCAGCTTTTTCCCGACGAGGCGGCGCAACTCGCCCCTGTTGCGCTCCAGCAGCTTCAGCACGTCCTCGCGCCCGCGCCCGCCCAGGGGCAGGACGAAGGCGGTCGCCACCCGCAGATCCGGCGAGGTGCGCACCTCGCCCACGGTGACGGACAGCCGGTTCAGTTCCGGGTCGTGCACGGCCCCGCGCGCCAGCAGCTCGGCCAGCGTGCGGCGGATCAGCTCGCCCACCCGCAACTGGCGCTGCGAAGGGCCGGGGCCATCATGAAACCTGTTCTTTGCCATGGGGCTGATCTACGCCTTGCAACGGGCTTTGCCAAGCGTGCCGCGATTGGATAGTCACCCTGTATCGGCACGGGGCCACTACGGGGAAGGAAACGCAACCATGACACACAAGCCGGGAATCGTCGTCACCGGGGCATCGGGTCGCATGGGCCGGATGCTGATCCGCACCGTGAGCGAAAGCGACCAGGCCCACCTCGTCGGTGCCGTCGAACGGCCCGGCCATGACTGGGTCGGCAAGGACGTGGGGCAGGCCATGGGCGGGTCGCCGCTGGGCGTGACCGTCACCGACGACCCGCTGGAGGCCTTTGCCCGGGCGCAGGCGATCATCGACTTCACCGCGCCCGAGGCGACCGTGCAGTTCGCCGAACTGGCGGCCCAGGCCCGGGCGGTGCACGTGATCGGCACCACCGGCATGAGCGAGGAACAGATTGCCCGGCTGGCCCCCGCCGCCCGCCACGCGGTCATCATCCGCGCCGGAAACATGAGCCTCGGCGTCAACCTTCTGGTGCAGTTGACCCGGCGCGTCGCCGCCGCGCTTGACGAGGATTTCGACATCGAGGTGATCGAGGCCCACCACAACCGCAAGGTCGATGCGCCCTCGGGCACGGCGCTGATGCTGGGCGAGGCCGCCGCCGAAGGGCGCGGCGTCAGGCTGTCCGATGTCGCCGATCGCGGGCGCGACGGGCTGACCGGCCCCAGGCAACGGGGGCATATCGGCTTTTCCGCCATCCGCGGAGGCGACATCGTGGGCGAACATGACGTGATGTTTGCCGCCGCCGGCGAACGCATCATCCTGCGCCACGTGGCCACCGACCGCGCCATCTTCGCCCGCGGCGCGCTCAGGGCCGCCCTGTGGGGGCAGGGCAGGGCGCCCGGCGAATACGACATGGCCGACGTGCTGGGATTGTGAGCGCCCCCCTTCCGGCAAGGGGAGGTGGCATCCGTTTCGAGTCGGGCGAGGGGGCGGTTTCGACAGATACGGGGCTGACTTGGCGTTTGCGCCGGCTCAGACCAGGAAGCCGCCGTCGCTGTCGTCGCCTGCCTCTTCCATCAGCCGGCCGAGATCGGGGATGGTGACGCGGCGTTTGCCTTCGAGGTGGATCACCCCGTCCTTCTTCAGCGCCGAGATCTGGCGGCTGACGGTTTCCAGGGTCAGCCCGAGATAGTCGGCCATGGCCTCGCGCGTCAGCGGCAGGTCGAACACCATGGGGCCGGTGACGCCGGTCTGGCTGAGCGACGCATCGCGGCGGGCGATGATCGACAGCAGGCTCGCAATCTTTTCCCGCGCGGTCTTGCGCCCCAGAACCAGCATCCATTCCCGCGCCGCGTCGAGTTCGTCCAGCGTCATTTCCAGAAGCCGGTGCGCAATGTGCGGTGTGCGGGCCATCAGCTCTTCGAACGGCTTCTTGCGGAAACAGCACATGACGATGTTGGTCGTGGCGACCACGTTGTAGGCGGCCGAATCCCGTCCCGGCCGGCCCACGAAATCCGACGGCAGCAGAAGACCCACCATCTGCGTGCGCCCGTCCTCCATCGTCTGGGTGAGGGTCGCGATGCCCGAGACCACGGACCCCACGAAACCCATCTTGTCGCCCGACCAGATGATCGTTTGACCCGCCTCGAAAGTGCGATAATACTTGATGGCGTCGAGTTCCTCGAGCTCCTGCGGGTCGCAATGGGCACAGACCGCGCGGTGCCGGATGGGGCAGTCGTCGCACTTGTTATGGAGGCTCATCACGGCTGCGTTCATGGGAAATCCAGTTGATCTGCGTCAAAGAGCGTCTGCTCGGGTTCCATCTAATCTAGGCTGATGGGAACGAAATCACAATTCGCCAGGCTGGGTTTGTTCGAGGCCAAAGTGCCGCGGTACACCAGCTACCCGACCGCGCCCCACTTCAATAATGACGTGGGGCCTGAACTTTTTGGCGACTGGATCGCGTCGATCCCGCCGAAAAGCGAGATTTCGCTATATGTGCATGTGCCGTTCTGTCGCAACCTGTGCTGGTTCTGCGCCTGCCGCACGCAGGGCACGCAGACCGATTCGCCGGTTGCGGCCTATCTGGAGACGCTCAAGGCCGAGCTGAAGCTTCTGGGCGAATGCCTGCCCGAGGGCGTGACGCTGTCGCGCCTGCACTGGGGCGGGGGCACGCCCACCCTGCTGCGGGGGTCGATGATCGACGAACTGGCCGGCGCGATCTTCGAGGTGGCGCCAATGGCCGAGGGTGGCGAATTCTCGGTCGAGATCGACCCCAACGAGATCGACGAGGAACGCATGGGCGCGCTGGCCCGCAACGGGCTCAACCGCGCCTCGATCGGCGTGCAGGATTTCGACGAGGAGATCCAGAAGACCATCGGGCGCATCCAGGGCTATGACGTGACGCGCGATGCGGTCGAGTTGATCCGCGCGCACGGGATACCCAGTCTGAACGCGGATATCCTTTACGGGTTGCCGCACCAGTCGCGGGCCCGGATGACCGAAAGCGTCCAGAAGCTGCTTTCGCTGCATCCCGACCGGGTGGCGCTGTATGGCTATGCGCATGTGCCGTGGATGGCCAAGCGCCAGCAGCTGATCCCCTCGGACGCCCTGCCCACCCCCGAGGCCCGGCTGGAACTGTTCGAAACCGCCCGGAAGCTGTTCCTGTGGGACAACTACGCCGAAATCGGCATCGACCATTTCGCAACGCAGGAGGACGGGCTGACCCGCGCCCTGCGCGAGGGCCGGCTGCGCCGGAACTTCCAGGGCTATACCGACGACACGGCGCAGGTGCTGATCGGGATCGGGGCCTCGTCGATTTCGAAGTTTCCCCAGGGCTATGCGCAGAACGCGCCGGCGACGGGGGCGCATACGGGCGCGATCCGCGCGGGGCGGTTCTCGATCACGCGCGGGCACGTGTTCCGGGGCGAGGATCGCCTTCGCGCCCGGATGATCGAGATGCTGATGTGCGAATTCCGCATTGATGCCGCGGAGATCCGGGAAAGCTTCCAGGTTTCGCGCGAATGGCTCGAGGGCGAGTTTGCCCGCGTCAATCGCGATTTCGAGGGGCTCCTGCAGGTCACGCCCGAGGGGTTGTTCATTCCCGAAGCCGTGCGCCCGCTGACCCGGATGATCGCGCGCGATTTCGACGCCTACGACCTGAGCAAGGCGGGACACAGTTCGGCGATCTGAACCTCGCCGGGCCGGAGGGGGCGTGCGAGTGAACGTGCCGGTGCGCATGAGCGCGCCGGGTGAGCGCGGAGGTTGCGGGCTGAAATGCGGCCGAGACACTTGACGGGGCGAGGATTGGTTTCCAACATCTTCACGGCAGGGTGCACCACTCTTGATCGGGGGGTGCGGTTTGCGCCGAGGCAGGATCTCAGATCAAGGCGAAACCTGCGGATGCCGGCCATCCGTCTGTTCTCAGGTCGTGTAGTGACCATGAACCATGAAGCGGACGAAAGGGGCAGATCATCATGCGAGTCTTCACCGTTCTAGGCCCGACCCAGTCGGGAAAGACCACTCTTGCCCGGGCCCTTGCCGGCCTGGACGGCCGACCCACCCGGTTCGACGTCTCCGGTGTCGTCACGCTGCACGAATTCACCTATCTGGACGAACCCTGGATGGCGATCGACCTTGATGGCGGCGCCGACAGCATGGCCTATGCGGGCCCGGCCCTTGCCATCAGCGATGCCGTGGTCCTGTGCGTGCCGCCCGACCCGGATGCGGCGGTCCTTTCGGCGCCCTATCTTCGTCTGATCGAAGAGTCCGGCGTGCCCTGTTTCCTGTTCATCAACCGGATGGACAGTGCCGATGGTCGCATCCGCGATATCGTTTCGGCGCTTCAGGGCTATGCCCGCCACCACATCATGCTTCGCCAGGTTCCGATTCGCGAGGGCGGCCAGATCGTCGGTGCGGTCGATCTCATTTCCGAGCGCGCGTGGAAATACCGCGAGGGAGAACCCTCCGCGTTGATCGAAATCCCGAAATCGGTCGAGGAGCGCGAGCACGAGGCCCGCGCCGAGTTGCTGGAAGAACTGTCCGATTACGACGATCATCTTCTCGAACAGTTGATCGAGGACAAGCAGCCACCCAGCGACGAGATCTATCATCTCGCGGCCGAGGTCGTTCAGCATCAGCAGCTGATCGCGGCCTGCATAGGTGCGGCGGCTCATGGCAATGGCGTTCGCCGCCTGATGAAGGCACTGCGGCACGAGGCGCCGGGGCTCGACGTCCTTGGCGAGCGGCTGGGGGTCGGCGACGGCGCGGTGGCGCTGGGCGGTTTTGCCGACGTGAAGAAGCATATCGGCAAGATCACCGTGCTGCGGGCCCTGGATGCCGGCGTGAAGGCCCATGATCAGCTGGACGGCGCCGCCATCGGCAGCCTCGTGGCGCTGGATGCCAAGACCCCCGTCGAGGCGCTGGCGCCGGGCGCGGTGGGGCTGGCGGTGAAATCCGATCACCTGATACCCGGCAGACTCTATGCGGCGGGCGGCGCCACCCCGTTTCCCGAATGGGCGCATGGAAGGCCCGGCGGCACCCGGCAGCTGGTTCTGCCCGCACATGAGCGCGACGACGTGCGCCTTTCCAGTGCGCTGGCGCGCCTGGCCGAGATCGATCCCGGCCTGGAGCTGACCCAGGACGAGATGTCCGGTCAGGCGATCCTGAGCACGCAGGGGCCGTTGCACATGCGCCGGGTGGCCGAGAAGCTGGAGACGGATTTCGGCGTCGAGGTCCGGGTGGAGCCGGTTCAGAGCGAATACCGCGAGACCATTACCCGGAAGGTGGAGCAGCATTATCGCCATCGCAAGCAGTCGGGCGGGGCGGGCCAGTTTGCCGACGTGGTCATCGACGTGGAGCCCCTGCCCCGGGGGGCGGGTTTCGAGTTCGAGGAGATCGTCAAGGGCGGAGCGGTGCCGCGCAACTACATCCCCGCCGTGGAGCAAGGCGCCCGCGATGCGCTCGAGGAAGGGCCCAAGGGCCATCCGGTCGTCGATGTGAAGGTGACGCTGAAGGATGGCAAGCACCACTCGGTGGACAGTTCCGACTATGCGTTCCGGACCGCAGGCAAGATGGCGGTGAAGGAGGCGATCGCCAGCGCGAACCCGGTTCTTCTGCAACCGATCCTGAGGGCCGAGATTCACCTGCCCTCGGATTTCGTGGGCGATCTGGTCCCGACCATCAGCAGCCTTCAGGGGCAGGTGCTGGGCTTCGAGGCGCATGCCGAAGCGGCGGGGTGGGAGGTGTTCAATGCCCTGTTGCCGGCAATCGCGCGCGACGATCTGATTCATTCTCTCGCAAGTGCCACGCGCGGCACCGGCTGGGCCGAGTTCCATTTCGACCATTACGAGGAAGTGCACGGCCCGGTTCCGGAAGCGGCAAGGCGCAAGGTTGCCCCTGCCTGAGGTGACCGAAGGGGGGCTCTGCCCCCCTCGGCCCTGCGGGCCTCACCCCCCGGAGTATTTTGTGCAAGATGAAGTTCGGGTCTTGTCTCTGCCTTGTCATGTGATCACAAATGATCCGGCCAATATGCAACTACAGGGGGCGAGTCGGGGTGGAAAGGCGCCTTCGGGTCTTCGGGTGCGATCACGGTTATGATCTTTGTGATCGCAAATTTGTCATTTCTTTCGCATCTGACAAAAAAATCGATCCTGTTTCCGCTACCCCACGTGACAGGGCCATGAAATCGAGTAAAAACGACGCAACCCAACGGAAAGGAGCCGCCATGGCAAGTCCAACTCCGCGCGAGCGTCCGCTCAGCCCGCATCTTCAGATCTATCGTCCGCAGATGACGGCCATCTCTTCGATCCTGACCCGGATCTCGGGAAACGCGCTGATTGTCGGCGCGTTTCTTCTGGTCTGGTGGCTGATGGCCGCGGCAACCTCGGAAAGCTATTTCGCATTTGCCGATGGCGTGATCACGTCCTGGTTCGGGGATCTTGTGATGACCCTGTCGCTGTGGGCGGTCTGGTATCACTATCTGGCGGGGCTGCGGCATCTGTATTTCGATGCCGGCAAGGGCATGGATATCGAAACCGCCGAAAGGCTTGGCTGGGCATGTGTCATCGGGTCGGTCGTGCTGACCGCCGTGACGCTGCTGATCATCTGAGGGAGGCAGGCATGCGCTATCTGACCGACCGCAAGCGCGCCGAGGGGCGCGGGGCGTCGCACACGGGCACCGAACATCACTGGTACATGCAGGTCAGCGCCTTTGGCCTTGCCCTGATCGTGCCGACTTTCATCGTCATCTTCGGGCAGGCGCTGGGCAGCGGGTACGACAATGTCATCGCCGTCTTTTCGCGCCCGATCCCGGCGATCGTGACCGGGCTGGTGCTGCTGGTGGGGATGCAGCATTTCCGCCGTGGCGCGCAGATCATGATCGAGGACTACACCAGAAAATCCACCCGCAAGGTACTGATCATGTGCGTGATCGTGCTGAGCTACGGGCTGACCGCCACCGGCCTGTTTGCGCTGGGCAAGCTGGCGCTGACGCAGTGAGGACCTGACGAAATGGCTGCATATGAATACGAAAGTCACGACTACGATGTCGTGGTGGTCGGCGCCGGTGGCGCGGGGCTGCGGGCCACGCTGGGCATGGCCGAACAGGGGCTGCGCACCGCCTGCGTGACCAAGGTGTTTCCGACCCGGTCGCATACGGTTGCGGCGCAGGGCGGTATCGCCGCGAGCCTGGGCAACATGGGGCCCGATCACTGGCAGTGGCACATGTACGACACCGTCAAGGGGTCGGACTGGCTGGGCGACATGGACACGATGGAATATGTCGCCCGCGAGGCGCCCAAGGCGGTTTACGAACTGGAGCATTACGGGGTGCCGTTTTCGCGCACCGAAGAGGGCAAGATCTATCAGCGCCCCTTTGGCGGTCATACGACCGAGTTCGGCGAAGGCCCGCCCGTGCAGCGCACCTGTGCCGCGGCTGACCGCACCGGGCATGCCATTCTGCACACGTTGTATGGCCAGAGCCTCAAGCAGAACGCCGAATTCTTCATCGAGTATTTCGCCATCGACCTGCTGATGAGCGAGGATGGCGCCTGCCGCGGCCTGTTGGCCTGGAAGCTGGATGACGGCACACTTCATGTCTTCAACGCCAAGATGGTGGTGCTGGCCACGGGCGGCTACGGGCGGGCCTATTTCAACTGCACCTCGGCCCATACCTGCACCGGCGACGGCAACGGCATGGTGGCCCGTGCGGGCCTGCCGCTGCAGGACATGGAGTTCGTGCAGTTCCACCCCACCGGCATTTACGGGCCGGGGATGCTGATCACCGAGGGCGTGCGCGGCGAGGGGGGGTATCTGACCAACTCGGAAGGCGAACGCTTCATGGAGCGCTACGCCCCCACCTACAAGGATCTGGCCAGCCGTGACGTGGTCAGCCGCTGCATGACGCTGGAGATCCGCGAAGGCCGCGGCGTCGGGCCGCGCAAGGATCACATCCACCTGAACCTGTCCCACCTGCCGGCCGAGGTGATCCACGAACGCCTGCCCGGCATCGCCGAATCGGCGCGCATCTTTGCCGGTGTGGACGTGACCAAGGAGCCGATCCCGGTCCTGCCCACGGTGCACTACAACATGGGCGGGATTCCCACCAACTACTGGGGCGAGGTGCTCAATCCCACCAAGGACGACCCCGATGCGGTGGTGCCGGGGCTGATGGCCGTGGGCGAGGCCGCCTGCGCATCGCTGCACGGGGCCAACCGGCTGGGCTCGAACTCGCTGATCGACCTGGTGGTGCTGGGCCGGGCTGCTTCGTTGCGGGCCGGTGAGGTGGTCGATGCCGATGCGCCGGTGCCCGAGGCGCCGAAGGCGCAGATCGACAAGGCGCTGGACCGCTTCGACCGGTTCCGTCATGCCGACGGCAACGTGCCCACGGCGGAACTGCGGCTGGAGATGCAGCGCACCATGCAGGAAGACGCCGCCGTGTTCCGCACCGACAAGACCCTGGCCGAAGGGGTCGAGAAGATGACTGCCGTGGCCGCCAAGATGGACGATCTGAAGGTGACTGACCGGTCGATGGTGTGGAACTCGGACCTGATGGAGACGCTGGAGCTGGCAAACCTGATGCCCAACGCCCTGGCCACCATCGTCAGCGCCGAGGCGCGCAAGGAATCGCGCGGCGCCCACGCGCACGAGGATTATCCCGAGCGCGACGACGAGAACTGGCGCAAGCACACGCTGGCCTGGGTCGAAGGGAACGGGGTGACGCTGGATTACCGCCCGGTGCATACTAGGCCCCTGACCCCGCCCGAAGAAGGCGGGATCGACCCGGACAAGATCAAGCCCAAGAAGCGGGTCTACTGATCGCATGCCCCGGCCCGCCGCCCGGCGGGCCGGGGGAAACCCCCTTGGCGGAACAGGTGCAGTGACGCAGGAAACCGACAGAATGGCTCGCCGGCGCCTGATCGTCCATTGCGGCGTCCAGAAGACCGCCTCCACGTCGCTGCATCATTTCCTGCAGCGCAACGCCGAGGTGCTGGCCGACGTGCTGGAGGTGCTCACCCCTGCGCGGGGCACGCTGACGCGCCGGCTGGGACGGGCCGCGATGCAGTTCAGCCTTGACCCCTCGCCCGAGCGGCAGGCGGTTCTGAGCGGCCTCGCGGCCTCGCTTCGCGACGGGTTGCGCGGGGGCGAGGTGCCAGTCCTGCTCAGTCACGAGAACCTGGCCGGCGCGATGATGGGCAAGGGCGGTGTCGTCACGCTTTATCCCCGGTTCGAGAAGATCATGGATCTGCTCGACGCCGCCCTTGCGCCATATGTGCCGGAATACGTGATCTACACCCGCGAAATGAGCGACTGGAAACGAAGCGTTCACAGCCAGGCCGTCCGCTCGGACGGTTATCCGGGGTCGCTTGGCGCCTTTCTGGAGGAAACCGCCGGCTGCGGCACCTGGGAGGATCTGGCCGAGCGGATGGTCGCCCATGCCGGTGAGCGCCGGGTGCGGGTTTTCCGCCTCGAGGACGAGATCGACGAGACGCGGCCGGGTCTCCAGCTGCTTCGTCACGCGGGCGTGCCCGAGACGCGGCTTGCGGCATTGCGTCCGCTGTCAGGGCGGCGCAACCGTGGTCTCAATGCCGGCGCTCTGGAATTCGTGCGGCTGCTGAACGGGTTGAATCTGGATGTCCCGGCGCGCGCGCGCATTGTCGATCTGGTGAGTGCGAACCAGAACCTGTTCGTTGCGGAGGGTGCGTGATCCGATGTCCGCTGCCCGCCCGTCAATCATACCGTCTCCGATTTCGGAGGCCCCCACCCCCCAGGAGGTGAAAACATGGTCCAGCTGACCCTTCCCAAGAATTCCCGGATCGTGACCGGCAAGACCTGGCCGAAACCGGAGGGCGCCACCAATCTGCGCCAGTTCGATATCTACCGCTGGAATCCCGATGACGGCCAGAACCCGCGCGTGGATACCTATTTCGTCGATCTCGACGATTGCGGGCCGATGATCCTGGACGCCCTGATCTACATCAAGAACCGGATCGACCCGACGCTGGCCTTTCGCCGGTCGTGCCGTGAAGGCATCTGCGGTTCCTGCGCCATGAACATCGACGGCATCAACACGCTGGCTTGCCTCTATACGATGGACGAGGTGAAGAAGCCGGTGGTCAGGATCTACCCCCTCCCGCACATGGCCGTGGTCAAGGACCTGATCCCCGATCTCAACCATTTCTATGCCCAGCATGCCAGCATCATGCCGTGGCTGGAGACCCGTTCGCCCACGCCGCAGAAAGAGTGGAAACAGTCCATCGAGGACCGCAAGAAGCTCGACGGCCTCTATGAATGCGTGATGTGCGCCTCCTGTTCCACCTCCTGCCCCAGCTACTGGTGGAACTCGGATCGCTACCTCGGCCCGGCGGCGCTTCTGCACGCCTATCGCTGGATCATCGACAGCCGCGACGAGGCAACGGGAGAGCGGCTGGACAATCTCGAAGATCCGTTCCGGCTGTATCGGTGCCACACCATCATGAATTGCACCAAGACCTGCCCCAAGGGCCTGAATCCGGCCAAGGCAATTTCGAAGATCAAGCACATGATGGTCGAACGCCGGCTTTGACGCCGCCCGGCTGCGGGCGAGGCTTGCAACTCCGCCTGCGCCTCCGCGGGCGGAGTTTCCATTTTCGGAGCGCGGGTCACGGGCAATAAGCGGACAGCCATGCTTTGCCCGCATGTCGAGATTGCCGGTTTGGGGGATGAGATCGCCACCGGGCAGACGTATTCTCGGCAGCGGGAGGAGCTTGTCGTAGCTCATGGAGAACAGCATGGAAAACGGTGTCGAACTCCCGCTCAGCTCCGCCGAAGGCGCATTGCGGATCCTCGAAGACGCATGGGCCTATTACGAGCCGCTCGAGACGGCAGCGGGCATCGATGATGCCGGGGCCGAGGCCGAAGCGGTCGAGTATCATCAGGCGGCGTGAAGGCCCGAGGGGCACGGCAAGTCCGGTCCCGACATGTCAGGTCGGGCATGAAACGCCGGAATGACGGAGGGGGCCGGTCTTGCCGATCCTGTTGCTGATCCTTCTTGTCGGGGTGCTGATCTATTTCGCTTGGCGGCACCGGACGACGACGCTGACGCGCGACTGCCGCTGGCGGCAGGATCGCGGGCGGGGTTCGTGGCGGTGTGCGTTCTGCGGTGCCGAATCAGTGGGAGATGATCCCCCGCGGGATTGTCTGCGGCCCCGGCGGGGCGAGGTGAAACGAAACTGATCCTGCTGCAAGAAAGGGCTTGAACGAGTCGCGCTCTTGCAGCATATGCGCGCGCAAGACGCCAACGCACGCGCCTCTGCCCAAGGGCCCGTCCCCGCGCGGTCATGCAGCGACGGTAACGTCTCCGCTCGAAATGTGGCCGGTTGTCCGGCCCGGTCCTGATGGAGATGGCCATGAATGCCCGCGCGGCCCGCCTTGCCGTAGGTTCCGATGACTCCGCCTCTCGGGGCGAGGCATTCATCTGGTCGAACAGCTTCGATCGCCCGACGCTGGTCTTGGACCCGTCCATTGCCGTTCGCAACTTCCATGCGCTTCGGGAGGGGCTGGGACGCGCCCGCATCCATTACGCGGTAAAGGCCAATCCCGCGCCCGAAATCATTTCGGCACTGGCCGGGGCCGGTTCGCGGTTCGACGCGGCCAGCAGGTCCGAGATCGAACTTTGCCTCGCTCGCGGCGCGCGGCCCGGGGACATCTCCTTCGGCAATACCGTCAAGAAGCCCGCGGACATCGCCTTTGCCCATCGCGCGGGCGTGTCGCTCTTTGCTGCCGATGCCGAGGCCGAGCTGGAAAAGATTGCCGCTCATGCCCCCGGCTCGCGCGTCTGCATCCGCCTGCTCGTCGAGGCCAGCGAAGCCGACTGGCCGCTTGCGCGTAAGTTCGGATGTGGCCGCGACATGGTGCTGCCGCTTCTGGCGCGGGCGCGCGCGCTGGGTCTTGATGCCGCGGGGTTGAGCTTTCACGTCGGGTCGCAGACCCGGCGGGCGGCCATGTGGGTGCCGGTGCTGGATCAGGTGGCCGAGGTCTGGCATCAGGCCCGCGCTGCCGGGCACGATCTGAGGCTTCTCAATATCGGGGGCGGCTTTCCTGCATTCTACGGCGAACGGGTGGAATCTCCTGCGCGCTATGGCGCGCGGGTCGCGAAGATGCTCAGGGACCGCTTCGGAGAGGTGCCCGAGATCATGGCCGAACCGGGGCGCGGCCTGGTGGCCGATGCCGGGGCCATCGCGGCCGAGGTGCTGCTGGTTTCCCGCAAGTTCGCCCGCGACATGCATCGTTGGGTGTATCTGGATATCGGCAAGTTCTCGGGGCTGGCCGAAACCATGGACGAGGCCATCCGCTATCAGTTCGTCACCCGGCGCGATGGCGAACCCACCGGCCCCTGCATTCTGGCCGGCCCGTCCTGCGACAGCGCCGATGTTCTATATGAGAAGCATCTCGTTCAACTGCCGCTGAGCCTTGCCGCCGGCGACCGCATCCTGATCCGCAACTGCGGGGCCTACACGTTCACCTATGCGTCGGTAGGGTTCAACGGGTTCCCGCCGCTGGATGTCGTGGTGATCTGATCGCCGGGGTTTTCCCCGGGGCGCGATCGGTGTTCAATCTGCCGCGACGGAGGAGACATGCCGATGCCCCACAAACCGCCCCCCGATGCGGATGCCCGCCGCGCCATCGCCCCGGTGATCTGCTATCCGACGGACCGGCTGCCGCAACCCGATCTGGCGCTTTATCGCCGCGCCCGCAGGAGGGCGCAACGAACCGCAGAGGTGGAGGTGCCCCCGCGCGACGGGCGCTGTTTCACGGTGCCGGCGGGGCATTTCTTCCGCATTTCCGCACCTGACGGCCCGCAGGTGGGCGATCTGAACCTGTGGCACCTGCATGACCTGTCCGAGCGCTTCTATTCCGGCAAGACCCGGGCCCTGCACGGCACCCATCTGAGCACCGGCGACCGCATGTGGTCGTCCTTCCCGGCATTGCGGCCCACGGCCACCATCATCGAGGATACGCTCGACTGGTATGGAATCGACGAACATGGCGGCGCGGTCCATGACGTGATCGGCACCCGCTGCGATCCCTATACCGGCAATCTGCTTTCCGGCAGCCAGTATCACCACTGCTGCCACTCCAACCTGACCCGGGCGCTGGCCGATCACGCGGGGATGGCGCTGTCGCAGGCCGAGCCCCATGTGCATGACGTTCTCAACGTCTTCATGTGCACCGGCTTCACCCGCGACTCGGGGCGGTACTTCATGAAGGCCAGCCCGGTGCGTCCGGGCGATTTCATCGAATTTTTCGCCGAGATCGACCTGCTGGGCGCGCTCAGCGCCTGTCCTGGCGGTGACTGCTCGGCCGAGCATTCCAGCGACGCGGCTGCCTGCTTCCCGCTGCTGGTGGAAATCTTCGCCCCGCCGCCGGGGGCGCTGGAGGGGTGGCAGAGCCCGCCGGTCAACGGTTATGATCGCAGCCATGGGCGATAGGCGCCGGCGGCGGGCGGCTGGCGGTCACGCAAAGGCGGCCTCCAGCGCGATCTCGACCATGTCGGCGAAGCTGGTTTCGCGTTCGGCCGAGGACAGGGCGGCGCCTGAGAGCAGGTGGTCGGACACGGTCAGCACTGCCAGCGCCCGGCAGCCGTGCCGCGCCGCCAGAGTGTAAAGCTCGGCCGCCTCCATCTCGACCCCCAGAATACCGTGCCGGACCATCTGTTCGTTCAGGTCGGGCCGTTCGTCATAGAAGACGTCCGACGAATAGATCCCGCCCACATGGGTGCGCGTTCCCCGCCTCTGCGCCGCCTGTGCCGCCGCCTGCAACAGCGACCAGTCGGCGCAGGGGGCGAAGTTGAGCTCGCGCAGGATCCCCTTCGAGGGCGTGCTGATCGAGGAAGCGGTCATCGCCAGGATGACGTCGCGCAGGGCGACATGGTCCTGCATGCCGCCGCAGGACCCGATACGGATCAGGGTTCTGGCGCCGTAATCGCGGATCAGTTCGTTCACGTAGATCGACAGCGACGGCATTCCCATGCCGCTGCCGTGAATCGTGACCCGGTGGCCTTTCCAGGTACCGGTAAATCCCAGCATCCCGCGCACCTCGTTCACGAGGCGGGCATTCTTCAGGAAGTTTTCCGCCGCCCACCTGGCCCGGTAGGGGTCTCCGGGCAAAAGAACGGTCTGCGCGATTTCGCCGGAATCGGCGCCGATGTGAATCGTCATCAGGAATTCGTCATGCCGGTTCGCAGCGGATCTCAGATTTCGAGTTCGGAAATATCGACGCCCCGTTCCACGGCCCGAAGAAACCAGGCGGGTTTGCGTCCCCGGCCGGTCCAGGTTTGCGACGGATTGTCCGGGTTGCGGTATTTCGGGGCCGCCTTGGATCCCCTGGTTTTCACGACGCCGGAAAGTTCGCTCAGCGAAAATCCGTATTCCGCCGCGGCCCGCTCGGCCGCTTTCAGTGCTTCGAGCTTTTCCTTCTGCTCTGCCGCGCGAATTGCCTTTTCGACATCGCGCTTGAGTTTCAGAAGTTCTTTCCGCGACATCGCGTTCAGGTCGAAATTCATCAAGGTTTCCCCACCAGTTTCCGCCAGCACCAATTACCTGACACGGAACGATAGCGGAAATCGTTCCATCCGTCAGTGTCAAATTGACAGGGAAACAGTATTTTTCTATTCGGCTGCGATTGCCCTGGGATCGGCCAGTACGACGATATCCTTCATTATCGTGTTCAGCTCGAAATCTTTCGGGGTATAGACTTTTGCCACCCCCATTTCCCGCAGTTTCCGCGCATCCTCGTCGGGAATGATTCCGCCCACGATCACCGGCACCTCGCCCAGCCCCGCCGCGCGCATGCGCTCCATCACCTCCTGCACCAGCGGCAGGTGACTTCCGGACAGGATCGACAGCCCAACCACGTGCGGGTGCTCTTCCTGTGCCCGCACCACGATCTCTTCCGGGGTCAGGCGAATGCCGTCATATGTGATGTCCATGCCGCAATCGCGGGCGCGGAAGGCGATCTGCTCGGCCCCGTTGGAATGGCCGTCAAGCCCGGGCTTGCCGACCAGAAATTTCAGCCGCCGGCCCAGCCGGTCGCTGACCGCGTCAACAGCGGCCCGCAACTCGTCCAGACCCTCGGTCCGGTTCGAGGGCGAAGGCGAAACCCCGGTCGGCCCGCGATAGGTGCCGTGCACCTGTCGCATCACTGCGGCCCATTCGCCGGTGGTGACCCCGGCCCTGGCGGCGGCGATCGAAGGCGGCATGATGTTTGCGCCGCTGCGGGCAGCCTCGCGCAGGTCGGCCAGCGCCTTCTGCACCGCTGCGTCGTCGCGCCCGTCACGCCAGGCGTCGAGGCGCGCGATCTGCTCTTCCTCGACCGCCGGGTCCACGACCATGATGCCGCCGTCCTCGCTCATCAGCGGCGAAGGCTCGGTGGTGGTGAAGCGGTTGACGCCGACGACCACGGTTTCGCCCGCCTCGATCCGGGCAAGCCGCTCGGCGTTGGATTCCACCAGACGGGCCTTCATGTAGTCGATGGCCGCCACCGCGCCGCCCATGGCGTCGATGGTGGCCAGTTCGTGCCGCGCGCCTTCCTTCAACGCCTCGACCTTGCGCGCAACCGCCGGATTGCCGTCGAACAGGTCGTCATATTCCAGCAGGTCGGCCTCGTAGGCTAGGATCTGCTGCATCCGCATGGACCACTGCTGATCCCACGGGCGCGGCAGGCCCAGGGCCTCGTTCCAGGCCGGCAGCTGCACCGCCCGCGCGCGGGCCTTCTTCGACAGCGTCACCGCCAGCATCTCGATCAGGATGCGATAGACGTTGTTTTCCGGCTGCTGTTCGGTCAGGCCGAGGCTGTTGACCTGCACGCCATAGCGGAAGCGGCGGTATTTCGGGTTTTCCACGCCATAGCGCTCTCGGCAGATCTCGTCCCACAGATCGACGAAGGCGCGCATCTTGCACATCTCGGTGACGAAGCGGATGCCGGCATTGACGAAGAAGCTGATCCGCCCGACCATCGCCGGGAAATCGGCCGCGGGCACCCGCGGGCGCAGTTCGTCCAGCACCGCTTGCGCCGTGGCCAGCGCATAGGCCAGCTCCTGCTCGGGGGTCGCGCCGGCTTCCTGCAGGTGATAGGAGCAGACATTCATCGGGTTCCATTTCGGCACGTTGGCATAGCAGTATTCGGCCACGTCGGCGATCATCTTCAGCGAGGGTCCGGGCGGGCAGACATAGGTGCCGCGGCTGAGATATTCCTTGATGAGGTCGTTCTGAACCGTGCCCTGCAGCTTCGCGATATCCGCGCCCTGTTCCTCGGCCACCGCGATGTAGAGCGCCAGCAGCCACGGCGCGGTGGCGTTGATCGTCATCGAGGTATTCATCCGCTCGAGCGGGATGCCCTCGAACAGAACCCGCATGTCGCCCAGGTGGCACACCGGCACGCCGACCTTGCCCACCTCTCCGCGCGCCAGCACGTGGTCGCTGTCGTAGCCGGTCTGGGTCGGCAGGTCGAAGGCCACTGAAAGCCCGGTCTGCCCCTTTTCCAGATTGCGCCGATACAGCGCGTTGGACGCCCTTGCCGTCGAGTGGCCGGCATAGGTGCGGATCAGCCAGGGGCGGTCTTTCCTGGGCATGTCGGTCATTGGTCGGGCTCCTGACAAGAGCAATTTAGTTGCGCAGACGGCACTTGTGCCGCAACAAGGTTATAATCACGATTTCTGCGGCGCGGCAAGGGTGCAGAAGCCCGGCCCGTTTTCCCGGAAGGCCGGCCGCCTGCGCGCCATTCCCGTTTTTTCTCGGGGCTGCCGCGTGAAGCCGCGAGAACATGCCGCGTTGGGCCGTCCGGGAGGGATGGCCAATCCGCGTTTCTAGGGTCATAAAATTTCAAATTTGCATGAAATGCAGTTGCATTGTTGCGCGGCAATTCATATTCCCATCTCCATGATCCGCGATTCTGCATCGCGGCAAACGCCAGAACGACAGGAGGCCAGGATGGCTTTGGACACCGACGGCATCGCGCCGTACGAGGCGCCCGAAAAGGACCTCTATGAGATGGGAGAAATCCCGCCGCTGGGGTATGTCCCCAAGAAGATGTATGCATGGGCCATCCGCCGTGAACGGCACGGAGAGCCGGCCACCGCCATGCAGCAGGAGGTGGTGGATGTCTACAAGCTCGACAGCCACGAGGTGCTGGTGCTGGTGATGGCCGCCGGGGTCAACTACAATGGCGTCTGGGCGGCGCTGGGCAAGCCGATCTCGCCCTTCGACGTGCACAAGGCGGAATACCACATCGCCGGTTCGGATGCCGCCGGCATCGTCTGGGCGGTGGGCGACAAGGTCAAGCGCTGGAAGGTCGGCGACGAGGTGGTGGTCCACTGCAACCAGGACGACGGCGACGACGAGGAATGCAATGGCGGCGATCCGATGTTTTCGCCCTCGCAGCGGATCTGGGGCTACGAGACGCCGGACGGGTCGTTTGCCCAGTTCACGCGGGTGCAGGCCCAGCAGCTGATGCCGCGGCCCAAGCACCTCACCTGGGAGGAATCGGCCTGTTACACGCTGACGCTCGCCACCGCCTACCGGATGTTGTTCGGGCATCACCCGCACGAACTCAAGCCCGGTCAGAACGTGCTGGTCTGGGGCGCCTCGGGGGGGCTTGGGTCCTATGCCATCCAGCTTATCAACACGGCTGGCGCCAACGCGATCGGGGTGATCTCGGACGAGGACAAGCGCGACTTCGTGATGGGGCTGGGCGCCAAGGGAGTCATCAACCGCAAGGACTTCAACTGCTGGGGGCAGCTGCCCAGGGTGAACACGCCCGAATACAATGCCTGGCTCAAGGAGGCGCGGCGCTTCGGCAAGGCGATCTGGGATATCACCGGCAAGGGTGTCAACGTGGACATTGTCTTCGAGCATCCCGGCGAGGCGACCTTCCCGGTCTCCACCCTGGTGGTGAAGAAGGGCGGCATGGTGGTGATCTGCGCCGGCACCTCCGGCTTCAACTGCACCTTCGACGTGCGCTACATGTGGATGCACCAGAAACGCCTTCAGGGCAGCCACTTCGCCAACCTGAAACAGGCGGCCTCGGCCAACCGGCTGATGCTGGAACGCCGGCTCGATCCCTGCATGTCCGAGGTGTTCTC
>JALTNO010000155.1 GCA_027000645.1 Paracoccaceae bacterium
GGGGCACTGCGGGTAATACGACGTCCGAGAACGTACACAACGCCACCGGCAAGCCGGACATCCTGGCCTCGCTAGACAACCTGAAGGCATCGGCGCCCGCCGTGCAGAACGTCTCGCTCGTGGTCAGCTGGTTCGGCCTCGATCTGCGCGCGGGCAGCTGCCAGATGAAGCCGGGCGTCGAAACCGCGACCAAGACCACCGCGCCGAAGACCTGGGGCGTGAACGGCGTGACCCGGTCGGGGGCGCATCTGATCAGCACCGATGGGCAGGGCAAGGTCAACTATGGCGGCACGCCCGCCGACTTCTCGGTGGTGCAGGCGATCAAGGAGATGAAGGCGCGGGGCTATCGCGTGACCTTCTATCCCTTCCTGCTGATGGACATTCCGGCGGGCAACACTCTGCCCGATCCCTACAGCGACAATGCCGCGACGGTCGGCCAGCCAGCCCACCCCTGGCGTGGACGCATCACCTGTTCGCCCGCTGCCGGCTACATCGGCACCGCGGACAAGACCGCCGCCGCGACCGGCCAGGTCAACGCCTTCTTCGGCGCGGCCCAGATCTCCGACTTCGCGGTGAGCGGGGAAACCGTCACCTGGACCGGCGGTGCCGACTGGGGCTATCGGCGGATGATCCTGCACTATGCGCATCTGTGCAAGGCGGCGGGCGGCGTCGACGCCTTCCTGATCGGCTCCGAGCTGCGCGGCCTCACCACGATCCGCGACAGTGCCACGAGTTTCCCGGCGGTCACGGCCATGAAGCAGCTGGCGGCGGATGTGCGCGCGATCCTCGGGGCGGGCACAAAGATCAGCTATGCCGCCGACTGGTCGGAATACTTCGGCCACCAGCCCGCCGACGGTTCGGGCGACCGGCTGTTCCACCTCGACCCGCTCTGGGCGGATTCCGCCATCGATTTCATCGGCATCGACAACTACCTGCCGCTTTCCGACTGGCGCGACGGCACCGCTCACCTGGATGCCCAGGCCGGCTGGTCCTCGGTGCGCGATCTCGATTATCTGAAATCCAACATCGAGGGCGGCGAGCGGTTTGATTGGTACTATGCCTCCGACGCCGACCGCACCGCGCAGACCCGCAGCACCATCTCGGACAGCTTCTATGGCGAGCCGTGGATCTGGCGGCCGAAGGACATGCGCGGCTGGTGGCTGAACCGGCACCATGACCGTCTCGCGGGCGTGCGCTTCGGCTGGTTCCAGAATTGCGCCGATCCGAGTTCCTACGCGAAGAACCCGTCCTCGGTCACCATCACGCCCACCACCGGCAGCTTCGGGCCGTTCAAGACCCCGGCCCGCATCGCCTCGGGTGGGGCTACCTGGCACGGGGCCACACCGGGCTATCGCACGCTGGCGGTGGGCGAGCGCGTGGTGATCACCGCCTACGTTGCGGCGGGCACGTCGGGGGAGTTCTGGCTGAACCTGTCGCTCGGCACCGGCTCGCAGAACGCGGGCGTGATCGGCGCCGTTGGAGGGTGGACCGGCTCGTTCGCCGGCGCGCATACGATCAATGCCGCCACCCAGACCGAAATCTCGCCCGGCCTTCACAAGGTCACCTTGGACGTGACGACGGGCGTTGCAGGCTCGGCGGGGTTCCGGATTGGGCCGCGCTCGGCCACGGCGGGCGACGACATCATCGTCTATGGCGTCGAGGTGCTGCCATATGGCAAATCCACCACAGGCTGGGCGCCGCAATCGAAACCCATCCGCTTTACCGAGTTCGGTTGCCCGGCGGTGGATCGCGGCACCAACCAGCCGAACGTGTTCTTTGACCCCAAGAGTTCGGAAAGCGCCCTGCCATACTTCTCGCGGGGCTGGCAGGACGAGGCGATCCAGCGGGCCTATGTCGTCGCCATGCTGGGCTATTGGGGCGATGCGACGAAGAACCCGGTCTCGAGCGTTTATGGCGCGCCGATGATCGAGATCAATGAGGCGGCGCTGTGGACCTGGGACGCGCGGCCCTATCCGGACTTCCCGGCGCGCGCCGACGTCTGGTCGGACGCCGCGAACTGGGCCTTCGGGCACTGGATGGGCGGACGCCTCGGTCAGGTTTCGCTGGGCGCGCTGGTGCGGGATCTGTGCCGCGCGGCGGGACTGGACGCGAGCCTGATCGACGTCTCCGAACTCTCCGACATCGTGCCGGGCTTCACCGTGGCGGCGGTCGAGAGCCCGCGCAGCTCGATGTCGGTTCTGGCGCGGCACTTCGGCTTCGACGCCGTAGAGAGCGGCGGAAGGATCGTATTCCGCGCGCGCGGCCGCGCGCCCGCCGCCACCATCCGGCCCGACGATCTGGTCGGCGCGAAGGGCGAGATCATGGAACTGGTGCGCGGTCAGGAGACCGAACTGCCGCAGGCGCTGAAATGGCAGCTGGTGCGCGCCGACGAAGAATACGACGCGGCGACGGTCGAAGCGCGCCGCGCCGAGGTGGCGGCGGACGGCGTGAGAGCCGAGCGCTTCCCCTTGGCGGTGTCGCTCGAGGAAGCCGACCGGCGTTGCCGCCGGGCGCTGCTTGAGGCGTGGGCTGGACGGGAGACGCTCACGGCCAAACTGCCGCCGTCCCGCCTGGCGCTCGACCCCGGCGATGTTGTCGCCCTCGACCACGATGGTCGGAAGGTTGACTACCGCATCGCCCGCATCAATGATGCCGGGCCGCGCGCGATCGAGGCCACGCGCTCCGATCCGGAGATTTACGACATGCCGCCCGGCAAGGGCCGGGCACCGCAGCTGAATACGCCTGCGGTGTTCGGTCCCGCCGACGTGGCGCTGATGGACCTGCCGCAGCTTGCCGACACGGTGCCGCCGCATCGGCCCTATGCGGCGGTGTTCGCCAACCCCTGGTACGGGACCGCCGCCGTCTGGCGCAGCACGAGCAACTCCGGCTTCACGCTGCTCGACGCCATCGGCCAGCCCGCGCGCATGGGGCGGCTCGCCGCCGACTTCCCCGCCGGGCCGACCGATATCTGGGACAACGGCAGCCAGCTGCTGATCGACCTCAGTTCCGGCACGCTCACCAGCGTCACCGACGACGAACTGCTCGCCGGGGCCAATGCGCTCGCCGTGGAGAGCGCGCCGGGCGTCTGGGAGATCGTTCAGGCGGGCACCGCCACGCTGGTGGCAACCGGTCGCTATCAACTGACCCATCTTTTGCGCGGCCAGCGCGGCACCGAGGATGCCATCGGCAACCCTGCACCCACCGGCGCGCGGGTGGTGGTGCTGGACGCGGCCACCGTGCCGCTCTCCATCGCCGAGGCCGATCTCGGCCTGCCCTGGAACTGGCGCGTCGGGCCGGGCAATGCCGCGCCCTCGGACGCCATCATGCAGGCGCTGATCTTCACGTCGAACGGGCGGGGCTTGAAACCGTTTGCCCCGGCTCAAGCCCGAATGCGACGGCTTGCCAATGGCGATCTGGATCTGCGCTGGATCCGGCGCGACCGGTCGCTCGCCGCCGACAGCTGGGTGCTGACCGACGTGCCGATGTCCGAGGCATCCGAAAGCTACGACCTCGAAATCCTGTCCGGGGCAACCGTAAAGAGAACCTTGACGGTTGCCACGCCGACCGCCCTCTACACCGCCGCCATGCAGACCGCCGACTTCGCCGGGCCGGTCGCCAGCCTGTCGGTCCGCATCACCCAGATCGGTGCGCTCGGCCGCGGCGTGCCACTTGCCGCCACCCTCACCGTTACGGAGGCCGTCTGATGACCAGCCCGAACCTTGCCCTGCCGCTGCTTTCCGCCGCCCAGGCCCAGAAGCACGTCACCGTCAACGAGGCACTGGCCCGGCTGGATGGTCTGGTGCAGCTCTCTGTCAAGGACCGGAACCTTGCCGCGCCCCCTGCCAGCCCGACCGACGGCGACCGCTACATCGTCGCCTCGGGCGGCACCGGGGCCTGGGCCGGATGGGACGGCGACGTGGTGCTGTTTTCAGGCCGGGCGTGGTTGCGGCTCGCACCCCAAGAAGGCTGGCGGGTCTGGGTCGAGGATGAAAGCGTGCTGGTCGTACGCGTGGGTGGGGCGTGGCTGATGCTAGAGGCCGCGCTGAATCTGCTGAAGCGCAGCCCTTTCGTCGAGGTGGCGCGCTCCCCCAACGGCGCGTCAATCGAGCTACATGTCGAAGAGGAACTGCTCTCCGGGCTTTCAGGTGCGTCCGCTACCTCCACAATTACCATTCCGGATCGTGCCATCGTGCTGGCGGTTTCAACACGAACTGTTGCAGCGGTCCTCGGCGCGACCTCCTACGATTGTGGGATATCGGGTGACACGGCCAAGTTCGGCGGCTCGCTCGGGGTGGCTGTCGGCAGCACCAATGTCGGCGTGATTGGCCCACAAGCCTTTTATGCGCCGACACCGATCGTGCTGACCGCGAATGGCGGAAACTTCACAGGCGGGGATGTCCGTATCGCCATCCAGTATCTGCTGCCGACCGCGCCGGCGGCCTGATCTCCAACCACCACAAGGGAACAACCATGACCCCACCACACAAGGAAGCGGGTTTTGTCCGCATGCCCGAGGAAGATTTCGAGGCGATCCTCGCCCGCGCCGCCGAAAAGGGCGCCCGCAAGGCGCTCACCGATGTCGGCCTCGAGGGCCCGGAGGCGGCTATCGACATCCGCGACCTGCGCACGCTGCTGGCGTCCTTGCGCATGGCGCGCCGCACCGCCTGGCAGACAACCGTGCGGCTCGTCACCACCGGCATGCTGCTGGCATTGATCGCCGGGGTGGCGGTGAAGTTGAGGGTGTTTGGGTGAAGCCGCAAACAGGGATGTTGGACCACCTGTCCCTCCCCGTCGCCCGGCGCTATGATCGCGGGATGAACGACGCCGACGAAAAACGCATTGCAGCCAGGCTGGCCAAAACCCTGGCCATGCTGTGCGTGCGCAATACGGCACTCGAAGACCTGCATGCCGGCATCACGCCAGTTAGCAGGACCGGGGATTATTCGGATGTCATCGTGATCGATGCCGAAGGCCGGGAAATTCCGTGGACCGAGGTCTCGCATCTTGACGACGAGGCCATGCGTGCGCTGATGCGCCAGATCGTCAATCGGTTGTACACCTTCCACCTGATGGCTGATGATCCAGCGCTGCGGAAAACGATCGACAGGTGGGTTGCGGCCGCGGGCGCCTGGGATGCCCCTGAAATCGATCAGGGGCTGCTGGGAAAGGTCGTATTGAATGACGGGTGAGCGGGGGCAGGCTTCAATCCGCATCTCGTAACACGAATTCCAGCGGTGCGGGGATGTATCCTAACGCCTTGACCTTGTCACCGAAGCGCGCCGTTCTTTGGACGGGATTCGGGCCTTTCCGGCACACGCGGGATACCGAACACAGCCGAGGAAGGGACCGTATCGTCCTTTGCGCTCGACCAGCCAGCCGTCTTCGCATTCAGGACAGGACGGATAGCCGGCGCCGCAACTGCACCGAGCTTCGGTGGCGCCATCCGCGCGGCGCGGCAGCGCGGTTTCACAGGACGGACAGGCAGGCAGCAGGTTTCCACAGTGCTGAACATGCTCGCAGCGATACCAGATGCGGCCATCCTTCCCTGTTACGCCCAGCAGTCG
>JALTNO010000156.1 GCA_027000645.1 Paracoccaceae bacterium
GAAATGCTATGATCCGAGGGCCATATTGCTGGTTTAAGAACCGGGTACACCGGCCGGCGATGGTGGTCAGATACGCCGGCGCGGCGCGGAAAACGGCGCGGGCGATGGTCGCGCAGGAGGCGCGGAACAGACCGTGACCAAACCGGGAAACGTGAAAACAAATGTGAAAACATCCACCTTTCGGCCGCCGCCCGTCCGCTAAGTCTTTGAAATGTTTGGAGGCGAGTACCGGAATCGAACCGGTGTACACGGATTTGCAATCCGCTGCGTCACCACTCCGCCAACTCGCCTCTCGTGGTGTCGGGCCGGAAACTGACCGGCCGGGGAAGAGGGCCGCCTCCGGCCCCGGCAGGGCCTGCGACCGACGGGGTTATTGCCGCTTTTTCGGGTCTTGTCCAGCCCCTCGTCGGACGCATCCCGCCCCGAGCGTCCGGGGCCGAACGGTCAGGCCCTGAAAAGTGATCCGGCCGGGCAGGTGGCAGTTCCGGCCCGCGGCATCGCTGCTGCGGCACGGCTGCGGCAAACGACCCCGGCCCGCGGCGCCGATTTTTCGCCGCTGCCCGTTGCCGGTAGGGTGGGGATGTGGCAAAAGCCCCGCAACCACCTGACGGGAAGAGTGCAGAAATGACCGATTTCGCAAACCGTCGACACCTCATGGTCGACACGCAGATCCGTCCCTCGGACGTGACCAGGTTTCCCATCATCGCGGCCATGCTCGAAGTGCCGAGGGAAATCTTCGTTCCCGACGCGCAGCGCGAGGCCGCCTACGCCGATGCCAATCTCGATCTCGGCAACGGGCGGGTGCTGCTGGAGCCCCGGACCTTCGCCAAGATGCTCGATGCGCTCGACATCGCCGAGGACGAGCTGGTACTCGATATCGGCTGTGGTTACGGCTATTCCACGGCGGTCGTGGCACGCCTCGCACAGGCGGTGGTCGCGGTCGAGGAGGACGAGACCATGGCCGAAGAGGCCACCGGCCTGCTGGCCGAGGCGGGGGCGGACAATGCCATCGTTCACGCCGGCCCGCTTGCCGACGGTGCGCCCGAACACGGGCCCTACGACGTGATCATCGTCGAAGGCGGGGTGGAAGAGGTGCCCGCCGCGCTGATCGACCAGCTCAAGGAAGGCGGGCGGATCGCCTGCATCTTCATGGACGAGACACTGGGCGCGGTTCGCGTGGGCTACAAGCTGGACGGTCCGGTTTCGTGGCGATTCGAGTTCAACGCAACGGCGCCGGTGCTGCCGGGATTCGAGAAACGGCGCGCCTTCGCGCTGTAACGTGACCGGAGGCCGGAGCGTCAGGGGTTGCCCCCGGTGGCAACAGGACGCAAACTCGGGCATTGCAGGCCCGGAGTCGGGGTCGTCAGCTTGCACGGAGCGGAGAGGTGAAGATGCGCAAGGCAGTCAAATCGGGTTTCGTGAAGGCGGCCGTGGTCGCCGGGGGGATGGCGCTGGCGGCCCTGGCGCCGGGCGGGTCCCGGGCGGACAATCTGGCCGATGCGCTGGTGGGCGCCTACAACACCAGCGGATTGCTGGAACAGAACCGCGCCTTGCTGCGGGCGGCGGATGAAGACGTGGCCGCGGCCACGGCGGCGCTGCGGCCGATCATCGACTGGACGGTATCGGTCAGCCGGGCGCTGAACGAACGCGATCTGGGCTTCGGTTCGTCGCGGGTATTCACGTCCGATTTCTTTACCGGCCTCGTGCTCAACCAGCTGGTTTACGACGGTGGCGCGACCCGTCTTGCGCGGCAGGCGCGTCAGGAAACCGTTCTGGCCACGCGCCAGTCGCTGCTTGCGATCGAGCAGCAGGTTCTGCTGCGCGCGGTGCGGGCCTATCTCAACGTGATCCTCACCTCGGAAACCGTTCGGTTGCGGGAAAACAACCTGCGCGTCCTGCAAGAGGAACTGAGGGCGGCGCAGGACCGGTTCGAGGTCGGTGAGGTCACGCGCACCGACGTGGCGCTGGCGGAATCGCGGGTGGCCAATGCCCGCTCGGGCCTGGTGCAGGCGCGGGGCGACCTGGAGAACGCCAAGGCCGAATATGTCAATGTGGTCGGTCGCGCGCCGGGCAAGCTGGCCGGTCAGCCGAAGCTGCCGAAGGTGGTCGAATCGGAAGACAAGGCCGTGGCCATCGCCATGAAGACCCATCCCGATATCCTGGCCGCCCAGCATCAGGTCGCGGCTGCGGATCTGCTGGTGTTGCGCGCGTCCAAGGCCTATGGCCCGCGGGCCGACATTCGTGCCCAGATCGGCCTGACCGAGAATATCGGCAGCAGCAACTACAACCGCTCGGCCGACGTTTCGTTGAGCCTTCGGCAGAACATCTATCAGGGCGGAGCGCTGGCCGCCCAGCATCGCCGCGCCATCGCGTCGCGCGATGCCGCCCGTGCCAGCCTTCTGACCGTGCAGAAGAACATCCGGCAGGGCGTGTCGGATGCGCTCGTGCTGCTGCAGGTGGCCCGCGCCAGCCTTGTTTCTGCGCGCGAGCAGGTCCGGGCGGCCCAGATCGCCTTTGACGGGCTGCGCGAAGAGGCCAAGCTTGGCGCGCGGACCACGCTGGACGTGCTGACCGCCGAACAGAACCTCCTGGACGCCCAGACGCTGCTGATCACCGCCCGCGCGGGACAGTCCCTGGCGGTCTACCGGGTGCTTGCGGCACAGGGGCTTCTGACCGCTGAACGCCTTGGTCTGGCCGTGCAGATCTATGACCCGACGCTCTATTACAACATGGTCAAGGATGCGCCGGCGCGGCTGAGCAAGCGGGGTCAGGATCTGGACCGTGTCCTGAAAGCCTTGCGCCGCGAGTGATCCGGGCAAGGCGCGGTTGTGAGAATCCGATAGTGCCGCTACACTTCACCCGAGGCGAGAGTGGTAGAGGCCGATGTCTGATCCCGTATCGAAATCAGAAATCGAGGATATTCTTTCCTCGATTCGCAGACTTGTAAGCGAGGATATCCGTTTCGAATCGCGCCGGGCGCCAGTGAGCCGGTCGCCGGCGACGGGATCGCGCCCCGCGGTGCCCGAAGCGGTGCCCGAGAAGGATCGCCTGGTGCTGACGCCGGCGCTTCGCGTGGCGGCGCCACCGCCGGAAGGGGACGGCGACCGCCAGACCCCCGAGGTATCGGCCCCCGCGGAACTCACCGACGAGGCCGCTGCGGACCGGGAGGGCGACGCCCCCTTGGGCGATGAGCCGTGGTCGGACCCCAAGGCCACACTTTTCGAAGTGGCGCGCGCCGCGTTCCCGGACAGCGAGCCCTGGGAGGGCAGGGACAGCGCGGAACCTGCCAAAAGCGACGAGCCGCTGGCGCCGGATTCGGCGGATCGGATTCTCCAGGACATTCTGCACGACGCGGGCATCTCGGAGCCGGCGGTGCAGGACCGAGCCGGGGATGCCGCCGAAAGGGGCGAAGAACCTGCCTCGGCCGAGGGGTCATCGGACTGGGCGGATTCGGTCGCGGCCGGGCTGCTGGGCGAAATGGCTGCGGGATTCGCGCGGGATGCCGGTGGCGAAGAGCCGCCCGCGCCCGATGCCGGGGGACAGGGCGAAGCCGCCTCGGAGGCCGAAGAAGCCGCCCTCCATGGCGCTGCCGACCCGGTTCACGTGGTTGCGGACGATCCCGTTGCGGAGGATGGGGGCGGGCAGGTCGAACCGGGTCTGCGGGACGACCATGCCGGGGATGACGACCTTGCGGCGTTCGAAGGTGGCACCGATCGATCCGGGGAGGCCGTCGCCGAAGCCGGTGCGGAGCTGGATGATCCGACCGCCACCGCGGCTCGGGCCGAGACGCTTGCGGCGAAGATCCAGGCGCTGGAAGCTGCGATCGGCCGCAGCCGCGACATGTGGGAGCCCGACGGCGCCGGCGGTGACGACTATGCCGGAACGCCGGTGCAGACGATCGCGTGGGAAGATCACGAAGACGCCGGGGCAGGGGCAGAAGATGCGCCGGAAACCGACCCCGAAAGCGAAACCGACATTCTTGCCGCGGACGAGGCCGTCCTCGACGAGGCCAGTCTGCGCGAGCTGGTGTCCGAGATCGTGCGCGAGGAATTGCAGGGGGCGCTGGGCGAACGCATCACCCGCAACGTCCGCAAGCTGGTGCGACGCGAGATTCACCGCGCGCTGACCATGCGGAATTTCGAATAGGCGGTTCCTGCCAGGACGGCGAGGCCGGCGCCAGACCCCGTGTTGCCGTTTCGGGAAAGGAAAAAGGACGCGCCACCGGCGCGCCCTGCATCTGGCGGTCCTGATGTCTTGGGCTCAGGCGGCCTTGGCCCGGGCCTCGGCCTGCGCGGCCGCGTTGCGGCGCTCGCTTTCTTCGCGCGACAGCGCAACGGAGGTCCGCACGCCCTTGGCGACGAATTCCATCAATCCCTTGACGACGCGTTCGTTCGGGTCGATGCCGGCACAGGTCAGCACCTCGCGCCCATCGCGCGACCGGGCCCAGCGGGCGATCTGCTCGGGGCCGTTGCCGTATTTCTTGTCATCGGCAATGGCATCGTCCAGCGCGGCCAGCACAACAGCCGCGAACAGTTTGCGGGCACGGTTGCCTTGCTCGTTGTTGAAGGCGGTGCCGTCAACGAAATCTTTCATCTCGTTTCCCTTGGTTGTTCTTGCTCTTGCAATTTCCGGCGTGGCGTTGCTTATGACCGATCCCAGGTGATTCGGATACCCCAAAAACGCATATCAGCAATGCGTCTGTTGCATGGCTTTCTGCGCCTGCAGCACGAGATGTCGTTGTCTTGCCAGGTCCGGCCCCGCCAGATATAGGAGCGGCCAAGCATTCATCAAGCATGTGCAAAGGGATATGTGTCATGCCCAGGATCAACGGCAATGAAATTCGCCCCGGCAATGTGCTGGAGCATAACGGAGGGCTGTGGGCGGTGATGAAGGTCGATCACGTCAAGCCCGGCAAGGGCGGGGCCTATGCCCAGGTGGAGATGCGCAACCTGCGCAACGGCTCGAAGCTGAACGAGCGTTTCCGCAGCGCCGACAAGGTGGAGCGGGTCCGGCTGGAGCAGAAGGACCAGCAGTTCCTGTATGAAAATGACGGGATGCTCGTGTTCATGGACCAGGAAACCTTCGAGCAGATCGAGCTGCCGGCCGAGATTCTCGGCGACCGCCGCCCGTTCCTGCAGGATGGCATGGTGGTGCAGATCGAGTATTTCGAGAACGAGGCGTTGAGCGCGACCCTGCCGCAGAAGGTGACCTGCAAGGTCGTCGAGACCGAGCCGGTGGTGAAGGGGCAGACGGCGGCCAACAGCTTCAAGCCGGCGGTTCTGGACAACGGCGTGCGGGTGATGGTTCCCCCCTTCGTCGGTCCCGATGAAATGATCGTCGTCAACACCGAGACGATGGAATACGCCGAACGGGCCTGAGGCCGGGGACCGGTCTGACGGGATTCGGCAGGAAAGCGGGGCGGGGGCGAGGGGGCTGTCTGCCCCCTCGCGCTCCCCCGAGAGTATTTCCGGCAGGGTCTATTCCAGTTGAGCAGTTCTGAGCCCATACTAAGGTGTTCATATGGC
>JALTNO010000157.1 GCA_027000645.1 Paracoccaceae bacterium
CCGCGTTAGCCGGCTCGGTCAGGATGATCTTCGTCTCGGGGCGTTCGCGCCGCAGCACCCGGCTGACGCCGGAAACGGTCCCGCCGGTGCCGTAACCGGAGACGAAGTAGTCAAGCCGCTGCCCGTCGAAATCGGCGACGATCTCGCGCGCCGTGGTGTGTTCGTGGATGTCGGCATTGGCCTGGGTCTCGAACTGGTGGGCCAGGAACCAGCCATGTGCCTCGGCCAGTTCCTTCGCCTTCTGGTACATGCCGAAACCCTTCAGCTCCTTCGGGGTAAGAACCACCCTGGCGCCCAGGAACCGCATCAGCTTGCGCCGCTCGACCGAGAAGCTTTCGGCCATCGTCACCACCAGCGGATAGCCCTTCACCGCGCAGGCCATGGCCAGCCCGATGCCGGTATTGCCGCTGGTTGCCTCGACAATGGTCTGCCCCGGTTTCAACGCGCCGCTCTCTTCGGCCGCCTCGATGACGTTCACCGCCAGCCGGTCCTTGACCGACCCGGCCGGATTGAACGCCTCGAACTTGACGTAAACCGTGACGTGATCCGGCGCGATCCGGTTGATGCGGATGCAGGGCGTGTTGCCCACCGTGTCAAGTATGTCGTCGTAAAGCCTGCCGCGCCCTTCGGTCTGTCGTGTCATCCGGCCCTCCAGCCCGTGAAAAGACCCGCCCCGGCGGGCGGGCGCTTTCGGTCAATCCCATCCCCGGCGCCCTCCATGGCGGTCAGGTCTGATCGCGCAGAAGCTGGTCCATCTCGACCGAGGGGTGATCGCATCCGGCCTCGCCCACGATTCGCGCCGGAACGCCGGCCACCGTGGTGCAGGGAGGCACGTCCCTGAGCACCACCGACCCGGCCGCGATGCGCGAGCAGTGGCCGATCCTGATATTGCCCAGGATCTTCGCCCCGGCCCCGATCAGCACCCCGTCCCCGATCTTGGGGTGGCGGTCCTGGTCCTCCTTGCCGGTGCCGCCCAGCGTCACCGAATGCAGCATCGACACGTTGTCGCCCACCACCGCGGTTTCCCCGATCACGATGGAGTGGGCATGGTCGATCATGATCCCCTTGCCGATCCGGGCCGCAGGGTGGATGTCGATGCCGTAGATCTCGGAGGATCGCATCTGGAAGAAATAGGCCAGATCGCGCTGACCGCGGTTCCACAGCCAGTGCGCCACGCGATAGGCCTGCATCGCCTGATAGCCCTTGAAATACAGGATCGGCTGCAGCAGCCGGTGGCAGGCCGGGTCGCGCTCATGCACCGCCACCAGGTCGGCGCGCGCCGCCTCGATCAGTTCGGGGGCGCCCTCATAGGCCTGATCGACGATCTCGCGCAGCACGACCATGGACATCTCGTTCGAGGTCAGTTTCGCCGCGATGCGATAGGACAGCGCCTTCTCGATCGTCGTGTGATGCAGGATGCAGGCGTGAATCAGCGCCCCCATCAGCGGCTCATCGCGGACCGCTTCTTCCGCCTCGGCGGTGATCCGGTCCCAAACCGGATCGACCGGGGCAACATTTGCGCGCCTTTCAGCCATGGCTTGCCTTTCCCGTCTTTTGCCCGAGACTAACCATTTACGGCGAAAGATGCCAAACGCAAACCCGTGATGAGGCAGATCCGGCCATGAATGACGCGGAACAGGCCCGCCTTGCCGCCCTCATCAGGGCGCGGCTGGCCGAAATCGAGGAAGAAAACGCACGGGGCCGCGACGGTCAGGCCGTGGTGCAGCTCGATCAGCAGTCGGTCGGGCGGCTCAGCCGCATGGACGCGCTGCAAAACCAGGCCATGGCCCGCGCCCAGCAGTCCCGGCGCGACATCGAAACCCGGCGCCTGCGCGCAGCCCTGGCACGGATCGGGTCCGGCGAATATGGCGCATGCGAAGACTGCGGCGATGACATCGCGCTGCGCCGGCTCGAACTGGACCCGGCGGCCACCCGCTGCATCACCTGCGCCCGCGGCTGAGGTGGTGGGCCACCACCGCCTGCAGGACCATCTCGAAGCAGTGGCAATACGCCACGTCGTCAAAGCCCGGCTCGTCCCGCAGCACCCGCCGGCGCGCCGCCGCCATGAGCGACCCGTTGCCCCATAACGGATGCGGCCGGCCGGTGCGCAGCATGAAGACATGGGCGCACTCGGCCTCGCGGATCATCCGCGCGCACAGATCCTCCCGCGCCGCGGGCGGCACCGCCAGCAGGGCGCGCGCCGCCGCGCTCACGTCGCCATGCAGGACCGGCCGCATCCGGCTCAGCCCTGCAGATCGATGCCGGCCCAGGCACCGGGGCCGAACCGGGCCGAGATCTGCGCCACCTCCAGACGCGCCGGAAAGCCCAGCCCGTCAGCGGCCTGCAGCGCCGCGTCGTAGATCCATTGCGGTGCCGTCACGGTCGCCTCGCGCCGAAGGATCCCGCCCTCGGTGACCCGCACCAGATAGGCTTCGCTCTCCTCGCCCAGAGGCACCTCGGTCACGTCCCAGCGATCCCCGTCGATCCGCGTCCGCCGGATCCAGCTGACCCGCAAACTGCTGTCCTCGGCGCGCCCGGCCCGCAGGTGGGCCGGTGCCCAGGGACGCAACCCGGCGCCGTCGAAGGCCTCGACCCGATGCCGATAGGACGGATCGTCATAGCCCCGCGCCGCCGGTCCGATCCGGTAGTGCCGCGCCATGCCGCGCCGATCGGAGCTCAGCGTGATCTGTCCCACCGCGTCATCAAGCAGCACCACCCACGAGCCCGCCGGCCACACCGCCGGCATCAGCACATCCGACCCGAACTGCCCGCGCAACCGCTTCGACAGCAGCCAGGTGTCGGGCGCCACCAGCCGGGCATCGGCGAAGTGGAACAGCTCCCAGTTGCCCGCCGTGCCGTCCCCGATCGCGACCAGGTTGGCGCCGCTCAGCACCGCGTCGGGCGGGCGCGACTCGAACGCGCCCGAGATCAGCCGAACCTGCAGCGCATCGCCCTCGTCCCACAGCCCCGGCCGCGCCGCCGGCAGGGGAGTCTCGCTCACACCCACCACCGCCCGGCGCGCAATCAGATCGGACAGGGCGTAGCCGCTGTCGCTGTCCGAGGCGAAGACCGCCACGCTGCCCGGCCACGGCTGACCCGTCACCGCCAGATGCGGCGCATGCGGCACCTCGTCCCCGGTGATCAGCGGCAGATCCAGAAACAGCGGCAGAACCGGCACCGGCGGCACGAAGGCCCGTACCTGCGCCGGTTCACGCACCGATTCGGATGGCTCGTATACCGAAGGCTCGCTGCGCACCGCCTCGATGATCTGCATCTCGCCCAGCTCGACCCGATCTATACGCCAGATGCCCCCCGGCACGCCCCCACGCTCCGGCAGCCGCACCAGATCGCCGGCACCGAGATCCAGCCGCGACGGCGGCAGGGCGAAACGGGCCACGTCCCGCGACAGCCGCGCCTCGGCCAGCCAGCGCTCGGCCACGGCCCGCCCCTCGCCCCGCGACATCACCAGCGGCAGATCGCGGGCGGCCACGGCATGGGTTTCGTCGTCGGGCAGAACCGCCTCTTCCGCCACCACGTCGAAATCCCCCTCCGCCTGCACGAAGCGCACCCGCACCCGCCCGGCCATCTCGGCCTCGGCGGCGCGGACCAGTTCCAGCCCGCCCTCGACCTCGGCGCTGGCCGCGAATTCCCCGGCGGCAATGGCAACGGGATCCCCCGACGGCCGGGGCCGGAACTTCAGCACCCCGTCACGCTCCACCGCATCGAATCCGTATCGCAGCATCAGGGGCTGCAGGGCCGCCCGCGCGTCGCCGACCTGCTCGACCACATGGCCGCGCACCATGCCTGTCAGCTCGGAGGTCTCCACCGCAGCCAGCCCCGAATCGCGGCATATCTCCTCCACCACCGAAGCCAGGCTGCGCGAGCCCACCCTCCCGTTCAGCCAATGCCCGGTCTGGTAGTTCTCGCCATCTCCCCACAGCTCGGCATTGGCGGGAAAGGCCGGGAAGGGCCGCACGTCCCATGCCCAGACATAGACATTGGCCAGATCGACCATCGGCCCGCCGTAAAGTTCCGAAACCGGGTTGTTCTCTGCCTGCCCCCAGTGACCCAGCATCGCCTGCAGATAGCGCCGCTGAATCAGGTCGTCGCGCCGCCCGTCGGAAAAATGCGGCAGACCCGACTCGGACGACTTGGGGTCAAGAAACCGGTTGGGCTGGTTCGCCCCCTTGTCCACCGCGCCACAGCCCAGTTCGGTGAACCAGAACGGCTTCGAGCGCGGCACCCACGCCGTCGGCTGCGCCTGCCTGACGCCTCCGATCCGCTCGTGATGGGCGTTCTCCCACCACCCGCGCAGATCCTTGTAGCGCCACAGCCAGGGCTCGCCATGGGCCTCGTCCGTGATCGGGGTACGGATTTGCGCCGCACGCGCCTGTGCGGAATGATAATACCAGTTGAAGCCCTCGCCGCCCTCGACATTGGCCTCCAGATAGGCCGGATCGTAGATGCTGCGCCAGCCGGCGCGGGCATCCAGATGGTCCGACCCGTCGCGCCAGTCCGCCAGCGGCATGTAATTGTCGATGCCGATGAAATCGATATTGTCGTCGGCCCACAGCGGATCAAGGTGGAAATACCGATCCCCCGGCGCATCCGCCGGCGCATGACCGGAATATTCGCTCCAGTCGGCGGCATAGCCGATCTTGACGCCGGGCCCCAGAATCGTCCGCACCTCGGCCGCCAGGTCGCGCAGCGCCTGCACCGCCGGAAAGGACCCCGCCCCCCGGATCTGCGTCAGCGCCCGCATCTCCGAGCCGATGCAGAATGCATCCACCCCACCTGCGGCGGCACACAGGGCGGCATAATGCAGGATGAACCGCCGCATTCCCCACTCCTGCGGGCCCGAATAGGTCACCACCCCGTCACCCACGGAGAAATCGGCCGCCCGCGCCGAACCGAAAAAGGCCGCAACCTCCGCTTCGGCCTGGGCGGTTCCGTCCGGGCTGCCAGGCCGGCCCGGCGCCACCGACAGCGTGATCCGCCCCCGCCAGGGCAGGGCCGGCTGCTCATCTGCCCCCGTCCAGGGATCCGACAGCCCGTTGCCGGCCATCTGTTCCATCAGGATGAACGGGTAGAACATCACCCGCCTGCCCGTGTCCCGCATGTGACGGATCGCCTCGACCACCGCTGCATCGGCCGGCGTGCCGCCATAGACGGGCCGACCATCCTCCTGCGCGAGTACCCCCGCCCCGGCCCGGCCGATCCCGGCCACCGACCAGGGCATGTTGGTGCCGTCGGCCGAGGCCGTCTCCACCTTCGGCCGGATCTCGCACGACCCGCAGCGCAGATCGCTGCCGAACCACGACACCACCAGCGACACCGCCCCGCAGGCGGGGACTTCCTCGCCGAGCGCATCAAGAGAAGTGACGAAATCGGTGCGCCCCGAGGGCGTGTTCACATTGTCGGCGCGATACTGCCCCGGCCCGCCCGAGCGATAGACCGGCGTGGTGGCCAGCGCATATTCTCCGGTCCCCGGAACCAGCGCC
>JALTNO010000158.1 GCA_027000645.1 Paracoccaceae bacterium
AAGCGCCACCTTCGCCTTGAAATCCGGCGAATGCTGCTTCCGTTTCGACATCTCTGATCTCCTTCTCGTCGAAGACCAGCAGACAACAAATCGTAGCTTACGTCAGTGTCCGATTATCCGGGGGTAGCTCAGGAAATCCGGTGCCGGAAAGTGGGCGACGTCTTGATGAATTGATTTTGGAAAAGCTTTCGGTGAGGTAGAGAACTGTGTAAGGTGTATTCGTAATCTTCTTGCCCTGCTATTCATGGGAAGGATGACCGCATCCGACCGGTCCAGCCGGGGCGTGACGCCGGACTTCGGCGTGCTTGGCGAGCCCGTCGCCACCTGTTCCTGAGGGCCCCGATGCGCAGCAGCAAGACGATTCACGTGATTTCCTGCCATGCCGAAGGCGAAGTGGGCGATGTCATTGTCGGCGGAGTGGCGCCGCCACCGGGCGACACGTTGTGGGAACAGCGCAACTTCATCGCCTCGGAGAAGACCTTGCGCAACTTCATGCTCAACGAGCCGCGCGGCGGCGTCTTCCGGCATGTCAATCTGCTGGTGCCTCCCAAGTCCCCCGAGGCGGATGCCGCATTCATCATCATGGAGCCGGAAGACACACCGCCCATGTCCGGTTCGAACGCGATTTGCGTGGCGACCGTCCTGCTGGATGGCGGCATTCTGCCCATGCGCGAGCCCGTGACCGAACTGCGTCTGGAGGCGCCGGGCGGGCTGATCCACGTCCGGGCGGACTGCCGAGACGGCAAGGCGGAACGGATCACCGTGCGGAACGTCCCCAGCTTTGCCGGCCGGCTGGATGTCCGTCTTGACGTGCCGGAGCTTGGAACGATCACGGTGGATACCGCGTATGGAGGCGACAGTTTCGTGATCGTGGATGCGAATGCGCTCGGGTTCGATCTGGTCCGGGAGGAAGCGCGCGACCTGGCCCGCCTGGGGGCAACGATCACCCGGGCGGCCAACGTGCAGCTTGACTTCACCCACCCGGAAAACCCGCAATGGCGGCATTTCTCGTTCTGCCTTTTCGCCGGGCCGCTCGCGCGGAGCGGGGCCGGGCTGGCGGCGCGTTCGGCGGTCGCAATTCAGCCGGGCAAGATCGACCGGTCTCCGACCGGAACCGCGGTTTCGGCGCGTATGGCGGTTCTGCACGCGCGCGGCCAGATGAAAAAGGGGCAGAGCCTTGCCGCGACATCGATCATCGGGTCGACATTCACGGGCCGAATCGCGGCGGAAACGACCCTTGGCGGCAAACCGACGATCATTCCCGAAATCTCGGGACGGGCCTGGATTACCGGTGTTCATCAACACATGCTGGATCCGGCCGACCCCTGGCCTGAAGGATACCGTCTGGCGGACACCTGGGGGGTCAGTACGTGAACAGGCGGGGGGCGAGATCCTCGCGGTGACCACGGAGGGAAAATTCAGTGTCCGATCAACCCGAACGCGGTTTTTCCGAGGCCGAATTTGCTGCCCGCACCGCCCGTGCGCAGAAGCGGATGGCCCAACGGGGGCTGGCCGGGCTGCTGCTGACGACCGAAGCGGATCTGCGCTATTTCTCCGGCTTCCACACCCTGTTCTGGCAAAGTCCGACGCGGCCGTGGTTCCTGTTCCTGCCCGCCGAGGGCAAGCCCGTTGCCGTGATCCCCGAGATCGGCGCCGCGCTGATGCGGCGGACATGGGTCGAGGATATTCGCACATGGAATGCGCCGACACCTGCCGATGACGGGATTTCGCTCCTGACCGAGCTGCTGGCGCCGCTGGCCGGGCAGGGGGCGACCATCGGCATTCCCAAGGGGCACGAGACGCATCTGCGGATGCCGCTTGGAGACTACGAGAGACTCCTGGCATCGTTGCCGGGGCTCGGGGTTTCGGACTGTACCGACCTCATCCGGAGCCTGCGCATGGTGAAATCCGAGGCCGAGATCGCCAGGATTGCCCATGTCTGCGCCATCGTTTCGTCCAGCTTTGCCAAGGTGCCGGCAATTGCCCGCGAAGGGCAGCCGCTGGAAGACCTGTTCCGGGAGTTCCGTCGCGTCATGCTGGGGCAGGGCGTCGATGCGGTGCCCTATCTGGTCGGCGGAGCAGGGCAGGGTGGGTATCGCGACGTGATTTCTCCCCCCTCGCGTCGGCCCCTTCAGGCAGGAGATGTCCTGATGATGGACACCGGCGCGACGTGGGACGGGTATTTCTGCGACTTCGACCGCAATTTCGCCATCGGACGGGCCGACGACCTGTCGCGGCGTGCTCATGACGTGTTGTGGCGCGCGACCGAAGCCGGGATCGAGGCAGCCCGGCCCGGCGTCACCTGCCGCGAGTTGTTCGAGGCGATGCGGAAGGTGACCGCCCGGATGGATCCGGACGGCAGCGGCGTGGGCCGGTTCGGGCACGGGCTGGGGATGCAGCTGACCGAGTGGCCATCGCTCGCGGCTTTCGACGAAACGGTGATCGAAGAAGGCATGGTGCTCACGCTGGAGCCGTCGCTGGGCTATGGCGAGGGGCGGGTGATGGTGCACGAGGAAAACATCGTGGTGCGTTCCGGCGGAGCCGAACTGCTGACCACCCGCGCCGCGCCCGAGCTGCCGGTGATCCGATGAGACTGCCTTTCGACACCGACGACGGCATCGGCACCCGTGCCACGCTGGGCGTGATCGTGCTCGAGACCGACGAGACGCTGGAGCCCGAGTTTTCGCGGATGGTGGTGGGGGACGGCATCGCGCTTTATCACGGCCGCATTCCGATGACGCCCGACATTCGCCCCGACACGCTGGCCCGGATGGAGGCGGATCTGCCGGCCGCAGTGCGGCTGCTTCCGTCGTCGGCGGATTTCGACGTGATCGGATACGGGTGTACCTCGGCGGCGTCGGTGATCGGGTCGGGTGCGGTGGTGCGGGCGGTCCGGTCGGTCTTTCCCCGCGCCCGCGTCACCGACCCGCTGGCCGCGATCATCGCCGCGGGACGGGCGCTTGATGTGACGCGGCTGGGGTTCCTCACCCCCTATGTTCCGCAGGTGTCGCAGCGGCTGCGGCGGCGGCTGGAGGAGGCAGGGTTTTCCATCGGGCGCTTCGGGTCGTTCGAGGAGGGCGACGACCGGGTCGTGGCGCGGATTTCTGAGCGCTCGATCGCCGAAGCCGCCGGGCGGCTGGTGCCCGGCTGCGAGGCCATCGTCATCGCCTGCACCAACCTGCGCTGTCTGCGGATCATACCGCGGCTCGAGGCGCAGACAGCGCAGGTTGGTGCAGGCGATGACGATGGCCTCGCAGCCGGGCGGCTGGTGCCCGGCTGCGAGGCCATCGTCATCGCCTGCACCAACCTGCGCTGTCTGCGGATCATACCGCGGCTCGAGGCGCAGACCGGCCTGCCGGTGATTGCGAGCAACCAGGCATTGGCGTGGCACATGCTGCGGCTGGCGGGTGTGAGCGATGCGCAGACACGGTTCGGCCGGCTGTTTGCCCGAAGCCTTGCGGATCCGCCCGGTCAGGCGGAAGGCGGCGGATGACGGGTTTGCGGGCCGGGGGTTTCCGGAGGGCGATCCCGGTCACGAAAGCGTTTGCCGCCGCGCCATTTGCGGGCTTGCCTGCCGGGGCGCGGGTCACATAATCTGCACGGGGTTTGCCATGTGGCGGAGGATCGGGGAAGGTCGGTTTTCGCCCGCGCGCAGGCCCGTGAATCGTACAACAGACAGGAGCCCGGAGCGATGCCATCCATGACCGACGCCGACACGACGAACAGCCAGTGGTCTGGGGGCGGATACCGCTCGGCGGCAGAGCGGATGAAGCGGGTGCCGATCCGGGTCTGGCTTCCGCCTTTCGCGCTGCTGGTGCTCGGGGCCTGCGCAACGGCCTATGGCACGACCGGAGAGGATGACGACGGGTTCATCGACGAGTTGCCCGAGGCAGTGGTCGCCGTTGCGGCGCCGAACCAGGATCTCACCGCCGTCAAGCTGCTCGATGACGGGTGTTACTGGTATCAGTATGCCGGCAAGGTCGAAGTGACCATGCTGCCGCTGCGGACGACTGACGGGCGGCCGATCTGTGCCCGCGCGCCCCAGCCGCATCCTCCTGCCTCCACGGTTCCGGCCCCCGTTCCGACCACCGGATAGAGCATGACGCGAATGGTCTGACCTCCGGCCCGTCGGGCCGACAGTTGCCCCGGCTGCTCACCCCGTTGCTGTCCGGGGGTGGGCAGGGGGCGGTGAAATGCGACATGTCCAGAAACGCGACCGGCCCCGACTGCTCCGGGCAGTGCGGGGCCGGGCATTGTTGTTGCGCGGGTGCTTCAGCTTTGCGCCGTCAGCATGTCTTCGGGCGGGTAGAGATAGGCGGTCACGCCGATCTTGACCTCTTCATAGAGGTCGTTGATGTGGGGCATGACCATGCGCACGCAGCCTGAACTTGCCCGGCCGCCGATGGAGCGCGGATACGGTGTGCCATGGATGCGCAGATAGGTGTCCCTGTTGCCCACGTAGAGATAGAACGCCCGCGATCCCAGCGGATTGGTCGGTCCCGGCGGCATCCCGTTTTCCAGGCCGGCGAAAAGTTCCGGATCGCGCCGGATCATGTTCTGCGTCGGTGTCCAGTGCGGCCATTTCGCCTTGCGCCGGATGGTGTAGGTGCCCGGCTCGTAGAGGTTGCCGCGGGCAATGGCGACGCCATAGCGCATGGCGATGCCGTTTTCGCGGATGTGGTAGAGATAGCGCGCGACGGCATCGACGTGGATGTCGCCGGGTTTCAGATCCGCGCGGGCCTCGACCAGCTTGGGCAGGAACCGCGGATGCAGTCCCCAGGGGTTCGACGTCCACGGGTTGTAGTCGGGCGGGGTGACCTCAGCGTCCCACTCGTCCCACTGTTTCCGGCTCGGGGAGACATTGGCCAGCAGCGGCCCCGAGATCGGAGTCGAGAAGAGTGCGGCCGAGGTGATGATGAAATGGCGCCTGGTCAACATGGGCAAGATTCCGTCCACAAAGAAAGGCGCGCGAAGCCGCGCGCTGCGTATCAGTTTATCCCTGTTTTCAGTGAAGGGGAATAGTGGCCGGCCCGTCCAGTAAAATATGCGTGACATCAAGCCCGCACCCGGCAGTGCGCGCGGGCATGCGCAAGGCCGGGGGCGCGATTCTCCACGGGTCGGTCCGCCGATGTATTTCAAGCATGAAATTTCAAGCTTGAAATACATGCCGGAGGCGCTACCGTATCGGTGGATTCGGGTTCGACCGGCGGAAGGAGGTATCTCATGCGCGTTGCATGTCTGGGAGGAGGTCCGGCGGGACTTTACTTCGCGATTTCGATGAAACTCCGCGATCCCGCCCACGAGGTCGTGGTGATCGAGCGCAACCGCGCCAACGACACCTTCGGCTGGGGTGTGGTGCTGTCCGACGATGCGCTGGAGCGGCTGGAGAAGAACGACCCCGAAAGCGCCCGCGCCATCCGTGACCATTTCATCTACTGGGACGATATCGCGGTGGTGC
>JALTNO010000159.1 GCA_027000645.1 Paracoccaceae bacterium
CGCCCCCCCGCGTCCCCGACCGCGTCCCCGGCCCGGGATCGAACCCCGCCTCGCGCATCAGCTCGTTCGAGCGCCCTTCGATCCGCTGCTCGATCTCGGCCATGAAGACGCTGCGGTCCATGCCCGGCGCGATCGGGTCGAGGAATTCGACCACCGCAACACCGGGGCGCAGCATCACCCCCTTCTTCGGCCAGAACAGGCCGACATTCGTGGCCGCCGGCACGCAGGGCTGGCCGAGGTGACGGTAAAGGATCGCCGGCCCGACCTTGTAGGGGCGGTACTGGCCCGGCGGCACCCGCGTCCCCTGCGGGTAGATGATGAGCTGGCCGGGCTCCTTGAACTCCTCGGCCACGTCCCGCACCAGCCTGGCCAGCGCCTTGCCCCGCTTGCCGCGATCGACGGGGATGCAGCCCAGCCGCTTCGCGTAAAGCCCGATGAACGGGGTCCACAGAAGCTCGCGCTTCATGATGAACTTGGGCCGGGGCACCGCGTCGAAGATGATGAGGATGTCAAGGAACGACTGATGCTTGGCGGCGATCATCACCTCGTCCCGCGGCACCGCGCCGCGGGTCTCGCAGCGGATGCCCACCATCCAGCGCGCCGTCCACATCGCCCAGCGGCAATACAGCTTGCACGCCACCAGCGCACCGCGGCGCGAAACCAGCGCCCAGGGCGCAAAACCGATGCCCAGCACTGCCATGGCCAGATACACCTGAATGATGAAAAGCAGCGACCGCAGCCACTGTAGCGCCCCACCCATCACGACAGCCCCTTCAAGACAGCTCCTTCAGCCTGCGCCGGGCAGCGGCCCAGGTGGCGGCCAGCGCCACCAGCGCCCCCAGCGGCGGAATCGCCAGCGGCAGCAGCCACCCCGCCCCCTGAAAGCCCAGACCGGTGAGAAACCCGCCCTCGGCCGAGGCCTCGGGCAGCAGCATGACCCCGATCATGCCCAGCCCGGTCCCGACCGCCGACCCGATCAGCGCCCGCAGGGTAAAGCGGCGCATGAAGGCGCCGGCGATATAGCCGTCGCGGGCTCCCACAAGGCGCAGCACCTCGATCACCTGCGCATTCGCCGCCAGCGCCGCATTGGCCGCCAGCGTGATCATCGCCGCCGTGGCGCCCCCGATCAGCAGCACCGAGATCCAGCCCAGCCGGCGCAGGCTGTGCGCGGCCCTGACCAGCGGCCGGCGCCAGCGGGAATGATCGTCCAGCACCGCCCCCGGCACCGCCGCCTGCAGCCGCAGCCGCAACCCCGCCTCGTCATATGCCGGCTCGGCCGCGGTGATCTCGATCAGCTGCGGCACCGGCAGATCCTCAAGCGGCAGCCCGGCCCCGAACCACGGCGCCAGAAGCGCGGCCTGCTCCTCGCGGCCAAGCGCGCGGGCACGCGCCACTCCCGGCGTCTGGCGCAGGATCTTCAGCGCCGCTTCGGTCTGTGCCGCCATCTGCTCGGCCGGCGCATTGATCCGCAGCGTGGCGCTGCGGGCCAGTTCCTCGGCCCAGCGGTCGGCCAGCCGCCCCGCGGCCAGAGACAGCGCCAGCGCAAAGACGGCAAGAAAGGCCATGGCGCCGGCCACGAACAGGGTCAGGTGCGCGGTCTGCCCGCTGGGCGGCACCAGCCGCCCGGCCTGGGCATCGCCCAGCAGGACGGTCCGTATGGCCCCCCGCTTCACAGATCCGCCCCCGCCAGTTGCAGCCGCCGATCCGAGATCCGCAGCACCCGCGCCTGAACCTGGCTCTTGGCGGCGCGGATCAAGCCCAGGTCGTGGCTGGCGATCAGCACCGTCTTGCCCATCCGGTTGAGTTCGACCAGCAGCCGCAGAAGGCGCTGGGACATCTCCCAGTCGACGTTGCCGGTGGGCTCGTCGGCCAGGATCACGTCCGGCGACATGATGACGGCCCGCGCCAGTGCCGCGCGCTGACGTTCGCCGCCCGACAGTTCGGGCGGCAACGCGTCGGCCCGCGCCCCCAGCCCGACCCATTTCATCAGCTCGGCCAGATTGCCCGCCTCGGCCGCCACGTCCCGCCCGGACACGATCAGCGGCAGGGCGATGTTGTCGGCAACCGGGAGGTGATCGAGAAAGCGGCAATCCTGGTGCACGACCCCGATCCGCCGCCGCATCAGCGCCATCTGGTCGCGGTCGAGCCCCCGCAGATCGGTATCGAAAACCCGTACCTGCCCCGAGCTGGGCTGCAGCGCACCATAGCACAGCCGGATCAGCGTCGTCTTGCCCGACCCCGAGGGTCCGGTCAGGAAATGGAACGAGCCCGGCGCAAGGCGCACCGTGACCTCGCGCAGCAATTCGCCTCCGCCATAGCTGTATCCCACATTGTCCAGCTCGATCACGGCTGCCTCCCGACGCTCACGCCACCTTGTGCCCCAGCATCCTGCCCGTTGCAATGCCTGCGGATTTGACGCAACCTTGGGCCGATACCCGATGCTGGAAAAATCCTTCTTTGCGTTCCGAAGCCGAACACATATCATCCCCGAAAAATTTCGACCGGCGCAAGGTGCCCGGTTTGAGGAGGCAGAATGCGGCTCATTTGTCCGAACTGTGACGCCGAATATGAAGTGCCGGACGAAGTGATCCCGCCCGAGGGGCGGGATGTTCAATGTTCGAACTGCGGTCACACCTGGTATCAGGCGCATCCCGATCATCCCGAACTTGCCGAAACCGTGCAGGCCCCGCCGCCGGAGGGGGATTTTCCCCACGAACAAGGCGGCGCCGCGGCCGGCCACCCCGCCCCTCCGCGCCGGGAAATCGACCCCGGCATTTCCGAGATTCTCCGGGAAGAGGCCGAACGCGAAGCCCGCCTGCGCGCGCGGGAGCAGGAAGGGCAACCGCTGGAATCCCAGCCCGATCTGGGTCTGGAAGCCGGTGACGGAATGGACGAACGCCGCCGCCGCGAGGCGCGGGAGCGCATGGCCCGGATCCGCGGCGAAGACACGGTCGGGGCGGCCGCGGATGCCGGATCGCGGCGCGGCCTTCTGCCGGATATCGAGGAGATCAATTCTTCCCTCCGCCCCGGCGAGGAACGCACCCCCGGAACCGAGATCGGCCCGTTTCTGCGCGAAGAGGCATTCGAACCCGAAGCCCCGGAAAAAAGCGGCTTCCTGCGCGGCTTTGCCGTTGCGCTGGCAATAGCGGCAGCCCTGGCGGTGGTCTATGCCAGGTCCGAGGCGATCTCGGCGGCGGTGCCCGCGCTCGATCCCGTGCTGTCCGCCTATACCGGCCTGGTGGATCAGGCGCGCGTCTGGCTGGAGGATCAGGCCATGTCGCTGCTGCCCACCAGGGCCGAACCCTGAACGCCGCGCCGGCGGCAATCCCGCGGCGCACCGGCCCTGACCGACTACTGCCCAGATCGACGGGCACCAACCGCGTTGCGCCGCATCCGCCGCGCGCCCGGATCGGGCATGCGCCCGCCCCCCTTCCCGTCGCATGTGAGCCGGATCAGGGCGCGTTGCCCTGCCGCTCTCCGAACCGATCCAGCAGCCGGCGCAGGTAGTCGCGTTCGATCCGGGGGCGCTCTGCGTCGCCCGAACGGCGGCGGATTTCGTCGAGAAGCTCGCGCGCGCGGCGATAGACATCCTCGCCGTTCAGCAGTTCCTGCTCGGTTCCCGCGACTCCGCTGTTGCCCGTGCGGCGCCCCAGCGGGTCGCGCTCCTGCCCGCCCATGGCGCGTTCGCTGCTGCCCTGCCCCTGCCGGTCGCGCCGGGCCTGCGCCAAGGCCTCGCCCAGGGACCGCATGCCCTCGCGCAATGCCTCCATCGCCTCGGACTGACGATCGAGCGCGCCGGCCAGGTCGTCCTCGCGCAGCGCATCCTCGGCCCGTTTCATCGCCCGCCCCGCCCGGTCGAGCGATTCGCGCGCGGCGTCGCCCTCGGGGGTTCCCGCCCCCGGCAGCCCCTGCTGCTGGCGGCGCAACTCCTCGCGCAGGGCCTGCTGGCGATCGGCCAGGGAGCCTTCGCCGCCGTCCGGTTCGCCGCCCCGGGGCACCTGCCCCTCATCCTGGCCCTGGCCGCGACCCTGGCGGCCCTCGGGGCCTTCCCCGCGCTGCCGGTCGCCCTGGTTGCGGTCGCCCTGCCCCGAACGGGCATCTGGATCGAACCGTTCCTGCAGGTCGCGGAAGGCCTGATCGCTCAGCCCCTGCTGGCGGCGCAGGGTCTCGGCCAGATCGTCCAGCGCCCGCTGCCCGTCGGACCGGCCGGAACGGCCCTGCCCCTGGGTTACCCGCATGTTTTCCATCATCTGCTGGAACTCGCGCAGCGCCTCCTGCGCCTCGGCCATGCGCCCCTGTTCCATCAGCTCCTGGATGCGGTCCATCATCCGCTGCAGGTCGTCCTGGCTCATCTGCAGGCTGTCGCCCTGCGGCTGCTGCCCGTTCTCGCCGTTTTCCCGTGCCTGGCGCGACAACTGCCGCAGGTAATCGTCGGTGGCGCGGCGCAGCTCCTGCATCAGCTCGGCGATCTCGGCATCGCTGGCCCCGTTCTTCATCGCCTGCGACAGCCTTTCCTGCGCACGCCGCATCCGTTCCAGAGCGTCGCTGAGATCGCCCTCCTCCAGCGCCACGGCAAGGGTCCACAGCGCCTCGGCGATCTCGTCCTGCTGCTGCGGCGTCAGGCCGGCGCGGGCATAGTCCTCCAGCTGCCGCACGATGAACCGCAGTCGCAGGTAATCGGTTTCCTTGCGGAAGATGTCGTCGGGACGGTTCGAGACCGCCCGCAGGATCTGCGCCACCCGCGGCGCGTTGGCGCGCGCCCACAGCAGGTCCCGGCGCTGTTCGGCAACGGCCGCCGCCAACGGGTCGAAGAACCGCCGCGCCGGCAGGGAAACCGACAACGGGTCCGAGCGCCCCTCCTGCCCGGCCGCGTCGCGCACCGTCAGGGTGATCGTCACCGGCAGGTTGGCCCAGGCGTGTTTCGAGAAATCCTCGACCAGCGCCTCCTCGAACGCAGAGCGGTCGCCGATGACGGGAAGCGGCAGATCGACGGTCACGGGGTCGCGCGGATCGGGTTCGGCGGCCAGCCCGTGCCGGCGCTCCACCGCCGTCAGGTCCAGCGCGATGGAGGCCTGCCCCGATACGATCCCGTAATCGTCCAGCGCCGTGAACGGCAGCGTCATCGCCCCTCCCGGGCGCAGCTCGGCCGCGCCGGCAACCGCCACGGCCGGGGGCGTGTCGGGGATCATCTCCACCACCCATTCGCGCCCGCCCGGGCCGTCGATGCGCAGGATGCCGTCGCGGATCACGGTCAGGTCGCGTTCGACCTGCGGGTCCCCGGCCTCCGGCACCTGCTCCCCCGAGACGGTTTCGGTCACCGCCAGCGCGCCCGCCGCCCCGTAGAGGCGCAGCAGGATGCGGCTGCCCTTCGGCGCGCGCAGGGCGGCGCCGGGTTTGACATCGGCCAGATAGATCGTCGGCAGGCCGGTATAGCGGGGCGGTTCCAGCCAGCCTTC
>JALTNO010000160.1 GCA_027000645.1 Paracoccaceae bacterium
GGGGGAGCGCGGCTTCTTCGTCCGCCCCACCCTGTTCGCCGGCGCCCGGCCCGACATGGCCATCGCGCAGGAGGAGATCTTCGGCCCGGTGCTGACGGCGATCCGGTTCTCGTCGGAGGAGGAGGCGATGGAGATCGCCAACGGCACGCCCTACGGGCTGACCGCCTATGTCTGGACCGAGAACCTTTCGCGCGCCCTGCGGGTGACCGACCGGCTGGAGGCGGGGATGATCTGGGTCAATTCCGAGAATGTCCGCCACCTGCCCACGCCCTTCGGCGGGGTCAAGGCCAGCGGCATCGGCCGCGACGGGGGCGACTGGAGTTTCGAGTTCTACATGGAGCAGAAGCATGTGGGGTTCGCCCGCGGCGACCATCGCATCCCCCGGCTGGGGGCGGGTGGCTGAGCGGGACGGATTTTCGTGGGGCTCTGCCCCACACCCCGGAGTATTTTCCGCAAGGTGAAGGAGCGGGCCGGGGGACCGGCGCCGTGAGACAGAGGAGGGAAGAGATGGGAGAGCTGGTCCTTGCTGCCAAGATGACCCATGTGCCGACCATGCTGCTGTCGGAGCAGGAGGGGCGGCTGAAGGGCACCCGTCAGGCGGCCATCGACGGGCATCTGGAGATCGCCCGCCGCGCCTGCGCGCTGGGGGCCGACACGGTGGTGATCTGCGACACCCACTGGCTGGTGAACGCGGGCTTTCACGTCAATGCCAATGCCCGTTTCCGGGGGGTGTTCACCTCGAACGAGTTCCCCCAGTTCATCCGCGACATGCCCTATGACTACGAGGGCAACCCGGCGCTTGGCGATGCCATCGCCGAAAGGGCCTCGGAGATGGGGGTGCACACGCTTGCTCATCATCTCGACAGTCTGGAGCTGGAATACGGCACGCTGGTGCCCATGCGCTTCATGTCGCGCGAGCATGACATGAAGGTGGTGTCCGTCGCCGCCTGGTGCACCGTGCATGACCACGACGAAAGCCGGGTGGTGGGCGAGGCGATCCGCGCCGCGATCGAGGCCAGCGACAGCCGGGTGCTGCTGGTGGCGTCGGGGTCGCTGTCGCACAGGATCTGGTCGAACCGCGACTACGCACCGAACAACGGCACCTTCACCATCAGCTCGGAATTCAACCGCCAGGTGGATCTGCATGTGCTGGAGATGTGGAAGCGCGGCGATCACGCCACCTTCCTGAAGATGCTGCCGGACTATGCCCGCCATTGCAGCGGCGAGGGGCTGATGCATGATACCGCGATGCTCTATGGCGCGCTCGGCTGGGACGGCTATGCGGGAAAGTGCGAGGTGGTGACCGAATATTTCCCCTCTTCCGGAACCGGCCAGACCAACGTGATCTTCCCGGTGGCGTAGCGACATGCGCCTGGCCACCTGCTTCGCCGGGGGAGAACCCCTCTATGGCGCGATCACCGACGCGGGGCTGGTCGCTCTGTCGCCGGATTTCCCGCAATGGCCCACCCTTCGCGACGTCATTGCGGCGGACGGGCTGTTTGCGCTGGCACGGGCCGCAGCGGGGCGGCAGGTCACCCATGCCCCCGACGGCTTCCGCTACAACGTCCCGATCCCGAACCCGGAAAAGATCATCTGCGTGGGCGTCAACTTCCCCGATCGAAACGCCGAGTATCGCGACGGCAGCGCCCAGCCCGCGCACATGTCGCTGTTTCCCCGCTTCGCGCGCAGCTTCACCGGCCATGACCGCCCGCTGATCCGCCCGCCGGAGAGCCACATGCTGGACTACGAGGGCGAGCTGGCGGTGGTGATCGGCCGGGGCGGGCGGCGGATCGCGGCCGAGTATGCCCATGACCACATCGCGGCGCTGACCATCTGCAACGAGGGCACGATCCGCGACTGGGTGCGCCATGCCAAGTTCAACGTCACCCAGGGCAAGAACTGGGACCGTTCGGGGGCGATGGGGCCGTGGATCGTGCCCTTCACCGCCTCGGCCCAGATCGATGCGGCGCGGATCACCACCCGCGTCAACGGCGAGATCCGTCAGGACGACGCGGTGGCCAACATGCTGTTTTCCGTGCGCGAGCAGATCGCCTACATCTCGACCTTCACCACGCTGGTGCCCGGCGACATCATCGTCACCGGCACGCCCACCGGCGCCGGCGCGCGGCTCGATCCGCCGCAATATCTTGCCCCCGGCGACGTGGTCGAGGTGGAAGTGACCGGCATCGGCACCCTGCGCAACACCGTCGAGGACGAGCGATGCCCCTGAGCGCCGCCGGGATCGAGGCCGCCGCCGCCGATCTGCTGGAGGCCGAAGCCACGGGCCGGCAGATCGGCCTTCTGTCGCTGCGCCATCCGGGCATGACGATGGACGATGCCTATGCGGTGCAGGCGGCGCTGGTGGCGGCGAAGATCGCGCAGGGGCGGCGGGTGACGGGATGGAAGATCGGACTGACCTCGCGGGCCATGCAGCAGGCGCTGGGGATCGACATTCCCGATTCGGGGGTGCTGTTCGACGACATGGAGTTCGCCTCCGGCGCCACGGTCCCGGCCGGGCGGTTCATCCAGCCCCGGATCGAGGCCGAGATCGCCTTTCTCATGGGGGCGCCGCTGGCCGGCGAAGCTGTCACGCGCGAAGAGGTTCTGGCGGCGGTGGCGTATGTGGCGCCGGTGCTGGAGATCCTCGACACCCGCATCCTGCGCCGCGATCCAGCGACCGGGCAGACGCGCGATGTCTGCGACACCATCGCCGACAACGCCGCCAATGCGGGATATGTGCTGGGCCCGCAGCGCCACGCGCCGGGCACCTTCGATCTGCGCTGGACCGGCGCTATCGTCAGCCGCGATGGCGTGGTGGAGGAAACCGGGCTGGGTGCCGGGGTGCTGGGCGATCCGGTGGCCGGGGTGGTCTGGCTGGCCCGACGGCTGGCGCGCTATGGCGGGCGGATCGAGGCCGGGCAGGTGATCCTGTCGGGCAGCTTCATTCGCCCCGTCGAATGCCCGCCCGGCACCCGGATCGCGGCCGATTTCGGCCCCTTCGGACAGGTCGAGATCGGCTTTGCCTGACAGCGCGGAGGGGCGCGGCGGTGCGCCCTGCCGTTATCGCGTCGGTGGCGTGAGGTAGTCCATCGACTTGCCGCGGTTGCTTTCCTTCAGCTCCATCCGTGCCACCGCCTGCAGGTGCACCTCGTCCGGCCCGTCGGCAAATCGCAGCGCCCGGCCCCAGGTGTAGTGATCGGCCAGAGGCGTGTCGGGGGTCAGCCCCATCGCCCCGAAAAGCTGCATCGCCCGGTCGGTGATGCGCGTGTGCAGGCGCGGCGCCACCACCTTGATCATCGAGATTTCCTTGCGCGCGGCCCTGGCGCCCACATTGTCGATCATCCACGCGGTCTTGAGCACCAGCAGCCGGGCCTGTTCGATCTCGATCCGCGATTTCGCAATCCATTCACGGATCACCCCCTGATCCGAGAGATACTTGCCGAAGGTCTTGCGCTCCTGCGCGCGTTCGACCATCAGCTCCAGCGCCAGCTCGGCCGCGCCAATCGAGCGCATGCAGTGGTGGATCCTCCCCGGCCCCAGCCGCGCCTGCGCCAGCGCGAAGCCGGCGCCTTCCTCGCCCAGCAGGTTGCTCACCGGCACGCGAACGTCGCGGAACAGGATCTCGGCATGGCCCTCGGGAGCGTGGTGGTTGAGGATCGTGGGGTTGCGCACGATCTCGACCCCTGGCGTGTCGCGGGGGACGATCACCATGCTTTGCTGGCGGTGGCGCTCGGCGCTCGGGTCGGTCTTGCCCATCAGGATGAACACCCGGCAGTTGGGATGACAGGCGTTCGAGATGAACCACTTGCGCCCGTTGATGACATATTCGTCCCCCTCGCGCCGGATCGAGGTGGTGATGTTGGTGGCGTCCGAGCTGGCCACATCCGGTTCGGTCATGGCAAAGGCCGAGCGGATCTCGCCCCGCAGAAGCGGCATCAGCCAGCGTTCGCGCTGCTCGGGGGTGGCGAACATGTGCAGAAGCTCCATGTTGCCGGTGTCGGGGGCCGAGCAGTTGAACACCTCGGACGACCACGGCACCCGGCCCATGATCTCCGCAAGGGGGGCGTATTCGAGGTTGCTCAGCCGGGTGCCCGGCTCGTCATCGCGCAGCCCCGGCAGGAACATGTTCCACAGCCCCTCCTCGCGGGCCAGTGCCTTGAGGTCCTCCATGAAGGAAACCGGGAATTTCCCCGCCTGGGTTTCCTCGTGGTGCTGGCGGATGCGGGGGATGATGTGGGCATCGGTGAATGCGATCAGCCGTTCACGCATTTCCTGAGTTTTCTGGGAATAGGCGAAATCCATGGGGCGCCTCCTTCGTCGTGCCGTGAGATCGTGAACAGATTAACCGCGCCGGCCGCATTTGCCATGGGCAAGTGCAAGGAACCCCACGTCACGGGCGCGAAGGTGGCGCTGGAGCCGGCGGCGATTTTCCGGTCCTGCCGGTGCAAGAGCGGTTGACCGCGGGGGGCGAAGCCTGCGAAACCGGCGGCAACCGGCTTACAGGAGGACAGGACAGGAAATGAAACTTCTCAGGTTCGGGCCCCGGGGCCAGGAAAGACCCGGAATGCTGGATGCACAGGGCAATGTCCGCGACCTGTCGGGGCATGCGGCCGATCTTGCGGGCGACGGCGTGTCGCTGGCGGTGCTGGAGGGTCTGCGCGGGATCGACCCGGCCACGCTGCCGCTGGTGGAGGACCCCGGTCGCATCGGCCCCTGCCTGGGGTGGGTGCCGAATTTCTACTGCATCGGCCTGAACTATGCCCGCCACGCCGCCGAAACCGGGGCCGAGCCGCCGAAGGAGCCGATCATCTTCAACAAGGCGACCACCGCGCTGAGCGGGCCGGACGATCCGGTCGTCATCCCGCGCGGTTCGGTCAAGACCGACTGGGAGGTGGAGCTGGGCGTGGTGATCGGGCGCGAGGCGCTTTACATTGGCGAGGACGAGGCGCTGGACCATGTGGCCGGCTATTGCGTCATCAACGACGTGTCCGAGCGCGAATTCCAGATCGAGCGCGGCGGCACCTGGATGAAGGGCAAGTCGGCGCCCTCTTTCGGCCCCTGCGGGCCGTGGCTGGTGACTGCCGACGAGGTGCCGGATCCGCAGGTGCTGGACCTGCGGCTGTCGCTGAACGGGGAGGTGATGCAGGAGTCCAGCACCTCGGACATGATCTTCGGCGTGGCGCAGATCGTGGCCTACATGTCGAACTTCATGCGGCTGGTTCCGGGTGACGTGATTGCGACGGGCACGCCTTCGGGCGTGGGCATGGGCATGACGCCGCAGCGTTTTCTGCGGCCCGGAGACGTGCTGGAACTGGAGGTGCAGGGTCTTGGCCGTCAGCGGCAGGAAGTGGTGGCCGCGGATTGAGCGGTCTGCTGCTTGACGGATCGGGCGGGGGGCGCTGCCCCCCGCCCG
>JALTNO010000161.1 GCA_027000645.1 Paracoccaceae bacterium
CCAGCGCGCGATAGCCGGTGATGACGCCCCGGCGCTCGAGCCGCCGAAGCCGCGCCTGCGTGGGCGATTTCGACAGCCCGATCCGGCGCGCCAGATCGGCAATCGACATGCGGCCGTCCTCGCCCAGTGCCTGCAGGATCGCGCGATCGAAGCGATCCAGATCCGGGAAGTTCTTGTGCATCGTTTTTCCCTTTGATTTCGGTCTGTCGTTCTCTGTATTTCACAAATTCGGTCCATTGTCCCGCAATTGTGGCAGTATACTGGGGCAAACGACTTTCATGACGGGTTCCACCATGTCCGACCGATCCCTGCGCTTTCGCATCGATGCCGAAGCCTATGCCGACGAGGACGCCGTCCTTGCCCGCCTGATCGACCAGGCTGCCCTGTCGCCCGCGGACCGGACCGCCATCTGCGCCGAGGCGGCGGCGCTGGTCCGTGACATCCGCGCCAGCACGGCGCCGGGGCTGATGGAGGTCTTCCTGGCCGAATACGGCCTGTCCACCGACGAGGGCGTGGCGCTGATGTGCCTGGCCGAGGCGCTCTTGCGGGTGCCCGACGCCGACACCATCGACGCGCTGATCGAGGACAAGATCGCACCCTCGGACTGGGGCCGGCATATCGGCAGGTCGTCCTCGCCGCTGGTCAATGCCTCGACCTGGGCGCTGATGCTGACCGGCAAGGTGCTGGAGGACGACGCGCCGGGGCCCGCCCAGGCGCTGCGCGGCGCGATCAGGCGGCTGGGAGAGCCGGTGATCCGCGCCGCCGTCGCCCGCGCCATGAAAGAGATGGGCCGCCAGTTCGTGCTGGGCGAATCCATCCGGGCGGCGATGAAACGCGCCGCCGGGATGGAGGCCAGGGGCTATACCTATTCCTACGACATGCTGGGCGAGGCCGCCCGCACCGATTCCGATGCCGCCCGCTATCACTTGGCCTACGGCCGGGCCATCGCCGCCATTGCCGAACGCTGCACCCGGGACGACATCCGCGACAATCCGGGGATATCGGTGAAGCTTTCCGCGCTGCACCCGCGCTATGAGCTCGCCCAGGCGGACCGGGTGATGGACGAGCTGGTGCCGCGCCTGCGGGCACTGGCGCTGCTGGCCCGGGATGCGGGGATGGGGCTGAACGTGGATGCGGAAGAGGCCGACCGGCTGGCGCTGTCGCTCGAGGTGATCGGGGCGGTCATCGCCGACCCGGCACTGCGCGGATGGGACGGGCTGGGCGTCGTCGTTCAGGCCTACGGGCAGCGCGCCGGGACGGTGATCGATGCGCTCTACGAGATGGCCGAACGCCATGACCGGCGGATCATGGTGCGGCTGGTCAAGGGCGCCTACTGGGACAGCGAGATCAAGCGCGCACAGGTCAAGGGGCTCGAGGGCTTTCCGGTCTTCACCGCCAAGGCCGCCAGCGACATTTCCTTCATCGCCAATGCCCGCAAGCTGCTGGGGATGAGCGACCGGATCTATCCCCAGTTCGCCACCCATAACGCGCACACGGTGGCCGCCATCCTGCACATGGCGGAGGGGCGCCGCTTCGAGTTCCAGCGCCTGCACGGAATGGGCGAAACCCTGCACGAGCTGGTCCGCGAACGGGCCGGCACGCGCTGCCGGATCTATGCTCCGGTGGGGGCCCATCGCGACCTTCTGGCCTATCTGGTGCGGCGGTTGCTGGAAAACGGCGCCAACAGCTCCTTCGTCAACCAGATCGTCGATGAAACCGTCCCGCCCGAGGTGGTCGCCGCCGATCCGTTCGAGGAAATCAGCAAGTCATCAAGGAAAATCCCGACAGGCGCCGAACTTTTCCTGCCCGAGCGGCGCAATTCGCGCGGCTTCGACCTTTCGCACACGCCGACGCTGGCCATGATCGACGCCGCGCGCGCGCCCTTCCGCGAGCACCGCTGGCAGGCCGCGCCGATCCTGGCCGGGCCGGCCGCGCCCGAAGCCAAGCATCCCGTCGCCAACCCGGCCCGCCCCGAGGACAACCCCGGAACCGCCGCCTTCGCCAGCCCGGCGGATGTGGAAACCGCGCTGGCCTCTGCCCGGCCGTGGCCCGCCGATGCCGCCACCCGCGCCGGCGTGCTCAACGCCGCCGCCGATCTGTACGAGGAAAATTTCGGCGAAATCTTCGCCCTTCTCGCTCGCGAGGCCGGCAAGAGCCTGCCCGACGCGGTGGCCGAACTTCGCGAGGCGGTCGATTTCCTGCGCTACTATGCCGCCAACATCCCCGATGGCGACCCCGCGGGCCTGTTCACCTGCATCTCGCCCTGGAACTTCCCGCTGGCCATCTTCACCGGCCAGGTGGCGGCGGCGCTGGCCACCGGCAACGCGGTGCTGGCCAAGCCGGCCGAGCAGACGCCGCTGATCGCCCACCGCGCGGTGCAGCTGCTGCATCAGGCAGGCGTGCCGCGCACGGCGCTGCAACTGCTGCCCGGAGACGGGCGCGTGGGCGCGGCGCTGACTTCCGATCCGCGGGTGAACGGGGTGGCCTTCACGGGATCGACCGAAACCGCGCAGGCGATCCGCGCCGCCATGGCCGAGAACCTGGCCCCCGGCGCGCCGCTGATCGCCGAAACCGGCGGGCTCAACGCGATGATCGTGGACAGCACCGCGCTGCCCGAACAGGCGGTGCAGGCAATCATCGAAAGCGCCTTCCAGTCGGCGGGCCAGCGCTGCTCGGCCCTGCGCTGCCTCTACCTGCAGCAGGACGTGGCCGACGAGGTGCTCGAGATGCTCATGGGGGCCATGGATGCGCTGCGGCTGGGCGACCCGTGGGATCTGACCACCGATTGCGGCCCGGTGATCGACGAAGAGGCCCGTGCCGGCATCAACGCGCATGTGGACCGCGCCCGCGCCGAGGGCCGCGTGCTCAAGGAACTGGTCACGCCCAACGCGGGGCTCTTCGTCGGCCCGACCCTGATCGAGATCCCCGGTATCGAGGCGCTCAGGCGCGAGATCTTCGGCCCGGTCCTGCACGTGGCCCGCTTTGCCGCGGCGGATCTGGAGCGGGTGATCGCGGCGGTGAACGGAACCGGCTACGGGCTGACCTTCGGCCTTCACACCCGCATCGACGATCGGGTGCAGAAGGTGACCGAGGCGGTTCACGCCGGCAACATCTACGTCAACCGCAACCAGATCGGCGCCATCGTGGGCAGCCAGCCCTTCGGGGGCGAGGGCCTCTCGGGTACCGGCCCCAAGGCGGGCGGGCCGTACTACCTGCCCCGCTTCTGCGCGCCCGACCGGCAGAACGTGGCCGACAGCTGGTCCGGCACCATGACCGACCTTCCCGCCCCGACCGGAACGCCGTCGCCGCCCGCGGCCCGGCTGATGCCCGGCCCCACCGGCGAATCGAACCGCCTCACCCTGGTTCCACGGGCGCCGCTGCTGTGTCTCGGGCCGGGGCCCGAGACGGTGCGCGCCCAGGCCCGGGCGGTCGAGGCGCTGGGCGGGCAGGCTATCCGGGCCACGGGCATGATCGACCCGGCGCGCCTGCAGGAAATCGACGGCATTTCCGGCGTGCTGTGGTGGGGGGATGAAGACACCGGGCGGGCACTGGAAATCGCCCTGTCCCGTCGCGACGGTCCGATCCTGCCGCTGATCCCCGGCCGGCCCGACCTGATCCGGGTGATGGGCGAACGCCATGTCTGCGTCGATACCACCGCCTCGGGCGGAAATGCGGCACTGCTGGCGGGGACGGGCTGAGCCCCCTTGACCTTCGCCCGGTTTCGACCCAGCGTTCCCCCATGTTCCCGATCCGCGACCACAACCCGTCGGGGCGCACGCCCTATGTCGTCTACGGCCTGATCGCGGTCAACGTGCTGGTCTTTCTCAGCTACCTGCCCCTGTTCGGGGATGAGCGGGCACTGGATCATTTCTTCTACAACTGGGCCCTGATCCCGGCCCGCGTCAGCCAGGGGGACGGAGCGGTGACGCTCGTCACCTCCATGTTCCTCCATGCCGGGTTCCTGCACCTGGGGGGCAACATGCTGTTCCTGTGGATCTTCGGCGACAACCTCGAAGACGAGATGGGGCATGTGGGATTCCTGCTGTTCTATCTTGCCAGCGGCATCGGCGCCGGGCTGGTCCACATGCTGATCGCGCCCTATTCGACGGTGCCCACGGTCGGCGCCTCGGGCGCCATCGCCGGGGTGATGGGGGGATATCTGCTGCTTTATCCGCGGGCGCGCGTGGATGTGCTGGTGATCCTGGTCATATTCTTCTACGTCTTCACGGTGCCGGCCTGGCTGATGCTTGGCCTCTGGTTCCTGTTCCAGCTTTTCGGCTCGGCCGGGGCCGATCCGAATGGCGGCGGCGTGGCCTACTGGGCGCATACCGGTGGTTTCGTCGTGGGATTCGTGCTGACGCTGCCCATCTGGCTGCGCCGGGGTGGCGCCGTCTACTGGGGCCAGACGCGCGGCCTGCCGCCGCACCCGGAACGCCAGTACCGCTTCCGGGCCTCGCAGGTTCCACGGGTCCGGCGCAGACATACCCGGATCCCGCGAATCCGCCGCAAATGACCGCCCGGACGCGGGCCAGCCTCAGCCGCGGATGATCCTGGCGAACTTCTCGAACACGGGTTCGTTGGCGCAGATCACCGCGCCATCGTCGAGAATGCTGCCTCCGGGCCTCAGCGGCTCCACCAGCCCGCCGGCCTCGCGCAGGACGATGATGCCGGCCGCCAGATCCCAGGCGTTCAGGCCGCGCTCCCAGAACCCCTCGTAGCGGCCCGCCGCCACATAGGCCATGTCCAGCGCCGCCGCCCCCCAGCGCCGCACCCCGGCACAGACCGGCATCAGCCGGGCCAGATCCTGCAGCGTTTCGGGCAGATCGGCCCGCCCGCCATAGGGCAGGCCGGTGGCGAAGATCGACTCGATCATCCGCTTGCGCCCCGACACCCGCAGCCGGGTGTCGTTGAGCCACGCCCCCTGTCCCTTCTCGGCAAGGAACATCTCGTCCTTGGCCGCGTCGAAGATCACGCCGGCCACGATCTTCCCCTTGTGCTCAAGGGCGATCGACACCGCCCAGTGCGGCAGCCCGTGCAGGAAATTGGTGGTCCCGTCCAGGGGATCGACGATCCAGCGCCGCGTCGGATCCTCGCCCTCGATGGCGCCGCCTTCTTCTGCCAGCCAGCCATAGGTGGGCCGCGCGCCCAGAAGTTCCTCGCGCAGGATCTTCTCGGCCGCAAGATCGGCCCGGGACACGAAATCGCCCGCCCCCTTCATGCTGACCTGAAGGTTCTCCACCTCGCGGAAATCCTTGACCAGCGACCGCCCGGCCTTGCGGGCCGCCTTGATCATGATGTTGAGGTTCGCACTGCCGACCATGCCACGGGCTCCAATATGGATCAGACCGCGCGTATACGCGCCCGCCCCGGCTTTGCCAAGAC
>JALTNO010000162.1 GCA_027000645.1 Paracoccaceae bacterium
CATACGCCTTGAAATCGCCGTAATACTTCGTGATCGCAGCCGTCAGCGTCGTCTTGCCGTGGTCAACGTGGCCGATCGTGCCGATGTTCACATGCGGTTTCGTCCGCTCAAACTTTTCCTTTGCCATGGTGGCCTCCTTGTTTCATTGGCGGTGCGCCGGGCGGCGCACCCTACGGTGGGTAGGGTGCGTGGTTTCCCACGCACCGCTTCATGCGTATTTCGCCTGAATCTCGTCCGAGATGTTCTGCGGCACCGGATCGTAGTGGTCGAACAGCATCGTGAACTGCGCCCGGCCCGAGGACATCGAACGCAGGTTGTTGATGTAGCCGAACATGTTGGCCAGCGGCACGAAGGCGTTGATCGCCACCGCGTTGCCGCGCGGCTCCTGCCCGGTCACCTGGCCGCGGCGCGACGTCAGGTCGCCGATGATGTTGCCGGTGTATTCCTCCGGCGTGATCACCTCGACCTTCATGATCGGTTCCAGCAGCTTGGGTCCGGCCATCTTGATGCCTTCACGCATGCACATGCGGGCGGCAATCTCGAAGGCCAGCACCGACGAGTCCACGTCGTGATACTTGCCGTCCACCAGCGCCACCTTGAAGTCGATCACCGGGAAGCCGGCCAGCGGACCGGAATCCATCACCGACTGGATACCCTTCTCGACGCCGGGGATGTATTCCTTGGGCACCGCACCGCCGACGATGCGGGATTCGAAGGAATAGCCTTCGCCCGGCTCGGTCGGGGTGATCTCCAGCTTGACCTCGGCATACTGGCCCGAACCGCCCGACTGCTTCTTGTGGGTGTAGGTGTGCACCACCTGCCGCGAAATGGTTTCGCGATAGGCCACCTGCGGCGCGCCGATATTGGCCTCGACCTTGAATTCGCGCTTGAGCCGGTCCACCAGGATGTCCAGGTGAAGCTCGCCCATGCCCTTCATGATGGTCTGACCGGATTCGAGGTCGGTCTCGACCCGGAAGGAGGGGTCTTCGGCGGCCAGCCGCGCCAGACCCTGGGCCATCTTCTCCTGGTCGTTCTTGGTCTTGGGTTCGATGGCGATCTCGATCACCGGGTCGGGGAAGGTCATGGTCTCCAGGACCACCGGCTTGGCCGGGTCGCACAGCGTGTCACCGGTGGTGGTCGCCTTCAGCCCGGCCAGCGCGATGATGTCGCCCGCGAAGGCCTCTTCGATTTCCTCGCGGTTGTTGGAGTGCATCATCATCATCCGGCCGACGCGCTCGCGCTTGCCCTTGGTCGAGTTCAGCATCTGGTCACCCTTCTTCAGGACGCCCGAATAGATGCGGGTAAAGGTCAGCGAACCGACGAAGGGGTCGTTCATGATCTTGAAGGCAAGCGACGAGAACGGCTCGTCATCCGACGGGTGACGGGCGATGTTGCGGGTCTCGGTCTCGTCACCCGGGGCAAAGCCCATATAGGCCGGCACGTCCAGCGGGCTGGGCAGATAGTCGAGCACCGCGTTCAGCAGCGGCTGCACGCCCTTGTTCTTGAAGGCCGAACCGCACAGGACCGGCACGAAGCTCAGCGACAGCGTCCCCTTGCGGATCAGCTTGCGCAGCGTGTCGACATCCGGCTCTTCGCCTTCGAGATAGGCCATCATGGCCTCGTCGTCCATCTCGACGGCGGTTTCGATCAGCTTGCCGCGCCACTCTTCGGCGGTGGCCTTCAGCTCGTCGCGCACCGGACGCTTTTCCCAGCTCGCACCCAGGTCGTCACCGGTCCAGACCCACTCTTCCATGGAGACCAGATCGACGATGCCTTCCAGCTGATCCTCGGCCCCGATCGGGATCTGGACGGGCGCCGGCGTGGCGCCGGTGCGGTCCGCGATCATGTGGACGCAGTTGAAGAAATCGGCACCGATCTTGTCCATCTTGTTGACGAACACGATCCGCGGCACCTTGTAGCGGTCGGCCTGACGCCACACGGTTTCGGTCTGCGGCTCGACGCCGGCATTGGCGTCCAGAACCGCCACCGCACCGTCAAGCACGGCCAGCGAGCGCTCCACCTCGATGGTGAAATCCACGTGGCCGGGCGTGTCGATGATGTTCAGGCGATGCTTCTCGGTCTGCGCGGTCCTGCCGTCCTCGGTGCGTTCCCAGAAGGTGGTCGTCGCCGCCGAGGTGATGGTGATGCCGCGTTCCTGTTCCTGCTCCATCCAGTCCATCGTCGCGGCGCCGTCATGCACCTCGCCGATCTTGTGGGACTTGCCGGTGTAATACAGGATGCGCTCGGTACAGGTGGTCTTGCCTGCATCGATATGAGCCATGATACCGAAATTCCGGTATCGCTCGAGCGGGTATTCGCGTGCCATTGGTCTGGGTCCTTCCGGGGATTACCAGCGATAATGCGAGAAGGCCTTGTTGGCTTCTGCCATCTTGTGGGTGTCTTCGCGCTTCTTCACGGCGGTGCCGCGCGACTGGACGGCGTCCAGCAGCTCGCCGGCGAGGCGTTCTTCCATGGTGTTTTCGTTGCGGTTGCGGCTGGCCTGGATCAGCCAGCGAATGGCCAGGGCCTCGCGGCGTTCGGGGCGGACCTCGACCGGAACCTGGTAGGTGGCGCCGCCAACCCGGCGCGAGCGCACCTCGACCGACGGCTTGATGTTCTCAAGCGCCTCGTGGAACACCTCGACCGGGGCGCGCTTGATCTTCGCCTCGACGCGATCCAGCGCGTTGTAGACGATGCGCTCGGCGACCGACTTCTTGCCGTCGATCATCAGGTTGTTCATGAACTTGGTCAGCACCCGGTCGCCATACTTGGCGTCGGGCAGGACTTCGCGTTTTTCGGCGCGGTGACGACGGGACATCTTTCTATCCTCTTACTTCGGACGCTTGGCGCCGTACTTCGAACGGCGCTGACGGCGGTCTTTGACGCCCTGCGTATCCAGAACGCCGCGCAGGATGTGATAACGGACACCGGGGAGGTCTTTCACGCGGCCGCCACGGATCAGAACCACCGAGTGCTCCTGCAGGTTGTGGCTCTCGCCCGGAATGTACGAGATCACCTCGTAGCCGTTGGTCAGGCGCACCTTGGCCACCTTCCGCATGGCCGAGTTCGGCTTCTTCGGCGTGGTGGTGTAGACGCGGGTGCACACGCCACGCTTCTGCGGGCACTGCTCCAGATGCATGGACTTCGAGCGTTTCACTTTCGGCCGCCGCGGCTTGCGGATCAGCTGTTGGATCGTTGGCATTCCGGTTCTTTCCCCGTTTCGCAACACATGTGTCTGTGCACGCCTGGCGTGCGGTTGAACTCAAAAGCGCCCGGCGCGTCCGCAAAGCGCAAAAACCGCCTTCGCCCCCAATTTCCGGGAACGACGCGGTGGGTATCCAGAGGATCGGGCCCGCAGGCCGGATCGTGACCACTCCAGTACTGAAGTCGGCGCATGGGGACCCGCCCCGGTGCCGAGATAGGCGCGCGTATATGGGGAGTCGCGCCCCCTGTCAACAGCCGCTTGAACGGCCATGCCGATAACCGCTCCCGCAGAGGCACCGTTGCCGGGACCGCAAGCTTGCATATGCGCCCCGGGACATGGAACAAAAGGGCATCGGGGGACAGGACGGGACACCATCGTGCAGGTCATCGGAATATGCCGGTTTTCCTGGCCCGGGCTGGGCGGGTTTCAGGTCGAGCACGAATCGCTCGACGAGCGCATCGCCTGGCTTTACGCGCCCGCGCGGATGGAGGAACGCTTCCGCAGCTTCGAAACCATGACCCTGCCGGCGCTGAAGGCGCAGACCGATGACGATTTCACCTTTCTGGTGGTGATCGGCGACAGCCTTCCCGCCCGCTGGCGCGATCGGCTGGAGGCGCTTGTTCAGGACATGCCGCAGGCGGTGATCCAGCCCCGCCCGCCGGGGCCGCACCGGCAGGTGATGCAGGAGGCGATCAATTCCGTCCGCCGCCCCGATGGCGAACCCTGCCTGCAATTCCGCATGGACGACGATGACGCGGTGGCGCGGGTGTTCGTGGAACGGCTGCGCGAGGCGGCGCGCGACCTGCAGGCGCTGGCGCGCAAGCACCGCTTTCTGGCGATCGATTTCAACCGTGGCTACATCGCCCGCCCCGGTCCCGGGGGTCTCTCCGTCGCCCCGACGACCGAACCCTGCACGACCGCGGCGCTTGGCTTGATGACCAGACCCGCGGCAAGGCTGAGCATCATGAACTTCGCCCATCACAAGCTTGCGCAGATCATGCCCACCGTCAGCTTTCCCGACGAAGACATGCTGGTGCGCGGGCACGGAGACTTCAACGACTCGCGCCAGTCGCCGCGGGTCAGGCCGGTCAGGCTGACCCCTCTCGACCCCGAGGGCGAGGCGCATTTCCGGGCCACCTTCAACATCGATGCCGATCACGTCCGCCGGGTGTATTCGGATGCGTGACGTCTGGCGACGCGTTCGCGGTACAACGTGAACACCCCCGAGGCGATGACGATGCCGGCACCCGCCAGAGTCAGCGGATCGGGCCAGTCAGAAAACACCAGCCAACCCAGGACCAGCGCCCAGAGCAGGCCGGAATACCGGAACAGCGCGGTGAAGGAAACCTCACCCACCCGCATGACCTGAACGCTGAGGAAATACCCCCCGAGTATCAGAACCGAGGCGACCGAGATGAGCGCGGCGTTCTGCGCGGTGACGGGCTGCCAGCCGGTTCCCGCCGACGCCACCGCCGCAAACAGGGTGACCGACAGGGCCGAAAGCAGCGTTACGGTCATCGAAGGCACTTCGGCCGACATCCGGCGGGTGGACAGGTCGCGGATCGTGACGCACAGCACCGCCGCCAGGGCGTAAAGGGAGTCGAGGCTGAACCCGTCCGGCCCCGGCCGCACGATCAGCAACATCCCCGAAAATCCCGCCATGATTGCCAGAAGCCGGCGCCAGCCCACCGGCTCACCGAAGAAAAGCGCCGCGCCCAGCGTGACCGATAGCGGCAGAACCTGCAGCACCGCGGTCACGTTGGCCAGCGGCATGTTCATCAGCGCGGTGAGGAAAAATGCGGTCGCGCCAACCTCGGCCCCGCAGCGCAGCGCGATCAGCACCCGGTCCCCGCGCGGCAGCCGCAGTCGCAACGCCCCCAGATGTCGCGCGAGCAGAAAGATCAGAACCGTGGTCAGGATCCCCCGCAAGGCGATCATCTGGAACAGCGGCAGGCCGTGACCGACTGCCTTGATGGCGGTATCGTTCAGGGTGAAGGCCGCCATCGAACCCATCATCAACAGCGCGCCCCGCGCATTCGGCGTCATGGTTCACAGTGCCCTCAGTTCGTCGAGCGTGACCCCGAAATGCTGCCGAAGCTGACGATCCAGAAGCCGCGGGCGCCAGCGGCCCACGATCCCCATGCGCGGCGTTTCCGATTTGTTGTCGCCATGCACGGTGCGGATATAGGCCGGCACGGAAATGTCGGAATAGGTCGTGTAGTGCTGCAGCAGCTTGCGGTGCACATACCTGTAGGGGTTGCGCCCGTAGCCTACCGGAGCGACCAGCGTCGTGCCCGCCGACAGCGGCGCGCGCTCGGTCGAATCGAAGACCTCGTTCCCGCCTTCTGCGCGGATCACGTAAAACCCGCGGCCATGGGCAATGACGAACGGCATCCCCGGGTCCTGGAAGGCCAGCAGGCCGTGGGCCAGGCGTTTGGTCCGGGCCACGAAGTCCCGGTCCAGCGCATCGTCGTCATCCAGCCGGAACTGGAACAGGTGCGTGCAGTCGTCCGCGGGAATCGTGGCATAGGCGCGCTGGATCAGGCGGTAATGGTTGTCGGGCGCGGCCTTGAGCAGATGCAGGTTCGGGTGTGGCGCCAGCAGATCCTCCAGCCGCTCCATCCAGGGCGCGGGCAGCGCCTCGGCGGTCAGGATGACCATGTCGAATTCCTGATCCGTCTGGGAAACCAGTGAAGGCAGGCACAGCTTTTCGAACAGGTGAAAGCGCAACTCAAGCCGGTCGGGGGAAAAGATATGCGCGGCAACCGCTTCGACCGAGCCGAGTTCGTCGGTATAGAAGGTCGGGCTCAGAACCGAGAACCGAAGCACCCCGATGGTTTTCGCCCTGACCGCCATGCCCCTTCAACCCCCTGCCGACAACGGCCCCAACAAACACCGCCGCGGCGCGGAAGAAAAGGCCGCATTTGCACCGCCGTTTTCCGCCGCGCCGGCGGCGCGGAACATGAAAGAACCCCCGCGCCGGGCGGGCGCGGGGGCGGTTTTCGGTGCAACCTGTCCGGTCGCGCCTATTCGCGGCTTTCGGGCGTGTCCACGAGGGTGTCGAATTCGTCGCCCCCGACCACGTCGTCCATCATCGGCGCGGCCAGCGCGGCCGCGGCTTCGGCCTCTTCCCTGCGGGCCTCGATCACCTTGTTGTCGCGCTCCTGCGCGATCCGGCGTACCCGCTGGGTCGCCCCGCCGGTCCCGGCCGGGATCAGGCGGCCGACGATCACGTTCTCCTTCAGCCCCAGAAGCTTGTCCACCTTGCCCTGCACGCTGGCCTCGGTCAGCACGCGGGTGGTTTCCTGGAAGCTTGCCGCCGAGATGAAGGAGCGGGTCTGCAGCGACGCCTTGGTGATCCCCAGCAGCACCGGCTGTGCCTGCGCCGGGCGGCCGCCCTTGGCCTCGGCCCTGGCGTTGGCGACCTCCAGCTCCTGCTTGTCCACGTGCTCGCCCTTGAGCAGCGTGGTATCGCCGGAATCGGTGACCTCCCACTTCTGGAGCATCTGGCGGACGATGACCTCGATGTGCTTGTCGTTGATCTTCACGCCCTGAAGGCGATAGACCTCCTGCACCTCGTTGATCATGTATTCGGCCAGGGCCTCGACACCCAGGATGTTCAGGATGTCATGCGGCGCCGGGTTGCCGTCCATGATGTAGTCGCCCTTCTGCACGAAGTCGCCTTCCTGCACCGGGATGTGCTTGCCCTTGGGCACCATGTATTCGACCGGCTCCTGGCTGTCGTCGGCAGGTTCGATGGTGATGCGCCGCTTGTTCTTGTAGTCGCGCCCGAAGCGGATGTAGCCGTCGATTTCCGCAATGATCGCGTGGTCCTTGGGACGGCGTGCCTCGAACAGTTCCGCCACCCGCGGCAGACCGCCGGTGATGTCCTTGGTCTTGGCGCCCTCGCGCGGGATCCGCGCGACCACGTCGCCGGCGCGGACCTCCTGCCCGTCCTCGACCGACAGGATCGCATCGACCGACATCGGATAGGTCACCGGGTTGCCGGCATCGTTGCGCACCGGCTCGCCGGTTTCGGGGTCGACGATGATGATCTCGGGCTTGAGATCGTTGCCCTTGGGTGCGGCCCGCCAGTCGATGACGATCTTCTGGGTCATGCCGGTCGCATCGTCGGTCTCTTCGCGCACCGCCACGCCCGAGACCAGATCCACGAACTTCACGACCCCACCCTTCTCGGCGATGATCGGCAGGGTGTAGGGGTCCCACTCGAACAGCTTGTCACCGCGTTCGACCTTCTGGCCGTCCCTGACAAACAGGCGCGAGCCATAGCCGACCTTGTGGCTGGCGCGGTCCTGGCCGTGTTCGTCACGGATGATGAGCTTCATGTTGCGGCCCATGACCATGATTTCGCCCGCCGCGTTTTCCAGCGTGACGGCGTTCTCGAACACCACCGTGCCCGTCTGGCTGGCCTCCAGGAAGGACTGCTGGCCACCTTGGGCCACGCCGCCGATATGGAAGGTGCGCATGGTCAGCTGGGTACCGGGTTCGCCGATCGACTGGGCCGCGATGATACCCACCGCCTCGCCCACGTTCACCATAGTGCCGCGGGCCAGATCGCGGCCATAGCACATGGTGCAGACGCCTTCCTCGGCCTCGCAGGTGAGCGGGCTGCGAATGCGCGCCGACTGGATGTCGGATTTCTCGATCCGCTCGGCCATGCGCTCGTCGATAAGCTGCCCGGCCGCGACGATCACTTCGTCCGTGCCCGGCGCGACGATGTCCTCGGCAGCCACCCGGCCGAGAAGCCGCTCGGAAAGGGTGGCAACCACTTCGCCGTCATTCACGGCCGCGGTGGCCGTGATCGCGCGATCGGTGCCGCAGTCCTGTTCGCGCACGATGCAGTCCTGCGCCACGTCCACCAGGCGGCGGGTGAGATAACCCGAGTTGGCCGTCTTGAGCGCGGTATCGGACAGACCCTTGCGCGCGCCGTGGGTGGAGTTGAAGTACTCCAGCACGGTCAGGCCTTCCTTGAAGTTCGAGATGATCGGCGTTTCGATGATGTCACCGCTGGGCTTGGCCATGAGGCCGCGCATGCCGCCCAGCTGTTTCATCTGCGTCACCGACCCCCGGGCGCCGGAATGAGCCATCATGTAGACGCTGTTGGGCTCCATCTCGGCCCCGTTCTCATCCTTCCGCAATGCCGAGATGGATGCCATCATCGCCTCGGTCACGCGGTCGTTGCATTTCGACCAGGCATCGACGACCTTGTTGTACTTCTCGCCCTGGGTGATGAGGCCGTCCATGTACTGCTGCTCGAAATCCTTGACGAGCTCGCGCGTTTCCTCGACGATCTTCCACTTCTCCTCGGGGATCAGCATGTCGTCCTTGCCAAAGGAAATCCCGGCGCGGAAAGCCTCGCGGAAGCCCATGGTCATGATCTGGTCGCAGAAGATGACCGACTCCTTCTGCCCGCAGTAGCGGTACACGGTGTCGATGACCTGCTGCACCTCCTTCTTGCGCAGCAGCCGGTTGACCAGGTCGAAGGGTGCCTTGGCATTCTTCGGCAACAGCGCACCCAGCCGGACGCGGCCCGGCGTGGTCTCATAGCGCTTGATGATCTCGTTGCCTTCGTCGTCGATCTGCGGAATGCGGCAGGTGATGCGCGCGTGCAGATGCACCTCGCCCGCGTTCAGCGCGTGCTCGACCTCTTCGATCGAGGCAAAGATCTTGCCTTCGCCCTTCATGCCCTCGCGCTGCAGGGTGACGTAGTAGAGGCCCAGGATCATGTCCTGCGACGGCACGATGATCGGCGAGCCGTTCGCGGGCGACAGCACGTTGTTGGTGGACATCATCAGCACCCGCGCCTCCAGCTGGGCCTCGAGGCTCAGCGGCACGTGCACGGCCATCTGGTCGCCGTCGAAGTCGGCGTTGAAGGCCGAGCAGACCAGCGGGTGAAGCTGGATCGCCTTGCCCTCGATCAGCACCGGCTCGAACGCCTGGATGCCGAGGCGGTGCAGGGTGGGGGCGCGGTTGAGCAGCACCGGGTGTTCGCGGATCACCTCGTCGAGGATGTCCCACACCTCGGGGCGTTCCTTTTCCACCAGCTTCTTGGCCTGCTTGACGGTCGAGGACAGGCCCTTGGCCTCCAGCCGCGAGTAGATGAACGGCTTGAACAGCTCCAGCGCCATCTTCTTGGGCAGGCCGCACTGGTGCAGCTTCAGTTCGGGTCCGGTCACGATCACCGAGCGGCCCGAGAAATCGACCCGCTTGCCCAGCAGGTTCTGGCGGAAGCGGCCCTGCTTGCCCTTGAGCATGTCCGAGAGCGACTTCAGCGGCCGCTTGTTGGCGCCGGTGATGACCCGGCCGCGGCGGCCGTTGTCAAAGAGCGCGTCCACCGCCTCCTGCAGCATGCGCTTTTCGTTGCGCACGATGATGTCGGGCGCGCGCAGTTCGATCAGCCGCTTGAGGCGGTTGTTGCGGTTGATGACCCGTCGGTAGAGGTCGTTCAGGTCCGATGTGGCAAAGCGGCCGCCATCCAGCGGCACCAGCGGGCGCAGCTCGGGCGGGATCACCGGGATCACCGTCATCACCATCCATTCCGGACGGTTGCCGGATTCGATGAAACTCTCGATCACCTTCAGTCGCTTGATGATCTTCTTGGGCTTGAGTTCACCCGTGGCCTCGGCCAGGTCGGCGCGCAGCTGCTCGGCCTCGGCCTCGAGGTCGATCATCGCCAGCATCTCGCGAATCGCCTCGGCGCCGATATTGGCGGTGAAGGCGTCCATGCCGTACTGGTCCTGGGCGTCCATGTACTCTTCTTCGGTCAGCATCTGCCCGTAGGTCAGATCGGTCAGACCGGGTTCGATCACCACGTAGTTTTCGAAGTAGAGCACCCGCTCCAGATCGCGCAGGGTCATGTCCAGCATCAGGCCGATGCGCGAAGGCAGCGACTTCAGGAACCAGATATGCGCCACCGGCGCGGCCAGCTCGATATGGCCCATGCGTTCGCGCCGCACCTTTTGCAGCGTGACCTCGACGCCGCATTTCTCGCACACGACGCCGCGATACTTCATGCGCTTGTACTTGCCGCACAGGCATTCGTAATCCTTCACCGGACCGAAGATGCGGGCACAGAACAGGCCGTCGCGCTCGGGCTTGAAGGTGCGGTAGTTGATGGTTTCGGGCTTCTTGATCTCGCCGTAGGACCACGAAAGGATCCGTTCCGGGCTGGCCAGCGAGACGCGGATCTCGTCGAACACCTTGGGCGGGGTCAGCGGGTTGAACGGGTTGTTGGTCAGTTCCTGGTTCATCTTGATGTCCTTGAAATCGTGCGGGTGTCGGGTGGGGGAAGGCATGCGCGACGCCTTCCCGGGGCCTTTCCGAAGGCCCCTATTCTTCGACCTCCGCATCCAGGAGTTCCATGTTCAGGCCGAGCCCGCGAACTTCCTTCACCAGCACGTTGAAGCTTTCGGGAACGCCGGCCTCGAAATTGTCCTCGCCCTTGACGATGCTTTCATAGACCTTGGTCCGGCCCGCCACGTCGTCCGACTTGACGGTGAGCATCTCCTGCAGGGTGTAGGCGGCGCCGTAAGCCTCCAGCGCCCAGACCTCCATTTCCCCGAAGCGCTGCCCGCCGAACTGGGCCTTGCCGCCCAGCGGCTGCTGGGTGACCAGACTGTAGGGCCCGGTGGAGCGCGCGTGGATCTTGTCGTCCACCAGGTGGTGCAGCTTGAGCAGATACTTCATGCCCACGGTGACCGGGCGCGCGAACCGTTCGCCGGTGCGCCCGTCGAACAGGATCGACTGCCCGGAGGAGTCGAAACCCGCGCGGATCAGCGCGTCGTTCACGTCGGCCTCCTTGGCGCCGTCGAAGACCGGCGTGGCGATGGGAACACCGCGGGTGACGTTGCCGGCGATCTCGACCAGACGGTCTTCGTCCAGATCCTTGATGCCCTCTTCGTAGACATCCTCGCCATAGGCATGGCGCAGCGCGTCGCGCACCGGGGTCAGGTCGCCCGAGCGGCGATATTCCTGCAACGCCTCGTCCACCTTCAGGCCGAGGCCGCGCGCGGCCCAGCCCATGTGGGTCTCCAGAATCTGGCCCACATTCATCCGCGAGGGCACGCCCAGCGGGTTGAGGCAGATGTCCACCGGCGTGCCGTCGGCCAGGAACGGCATGTCCTCGACCGGCACCACCTTGGACACCACGCCCTTGTTGCCGTGGCGGCCGGCCATCTTGTCGCCCGGCTGCAGCTTGCGCTTCACGGCGACGAAGACCTTGACCATCTTCATCACGCCCGGCGGCAGATCGTCGCCGCGGCGGACCTTCTCCACCTTGTCCTCGAAACGGGCATCGAGTGCGCGCTTTTGCGCCTCGTACTGCTCGTGCAGGGCCTCGACCGCCTGGGCGTCGGCCTCGTCGCCCAGGGCCAGCTGCCACCACTGGCCGCGGGTCAGGGTGTCCAGAAGCTCCTCGGTGATCTCCGACCCGGCCTTGACGCCGCGGGGGCCCTTGACCGCCGTCTTGCCCAGCAGCAGCGACTTCAGCCGGGCATAGATGTTGCGGTCGAGAATCGCCAGCTCGTCGTCGCGGTCACGGGCCAGACGCTCGACCTCTTCGCGTTCGATCTGCAGGGCGCGTTCGTCCTTCTCCACCCCGTGGCGGTTGAACACCCGCACCTCGACCACGGTGCCGAAATCGCCCGGCTTCACCCGCAGCGAGGTGTCGCGCACGTCAGAGGCCTTTTCGCCGAAGATGGCGCGCAGCAGCTTTTCCTCGGGGGTCATCGGGCTTTCGCCCTTGGGGGTGATCTTGCCCACCAGGATGTCGCCCGGCTGCACGTCGGCGCCGATATAGACGATGCCGGCCTCGTCGAGATTGCGCAGCGCCTCCTCGCCCACGTTCGGGATGTCGCGGGTGATCTCTTCCGGCCCCAGCTTGGTGTCGCGGGCGGCGACCTCGAATTCCTCGATATGGATCGAGGTGAACACGTCATCCTGCGCGATGCGCTCGGAGATCAGGATCGAGTCCTCGTAGTTGTAGCCGTTCCAGGGCATGAAGGCGACGACCACGTTCTTGCCAAGCGCCAGCTCGCCCATGTCGGTGGAGGGGCCGTCGGCGATCACCTCGCCCTTCTCGACCTTCTGGCCCACCTTCACCAGCGGCCGCTGGTTGATGCAGGTGTTCTGGTTCGAGCGCTGGAACTTGCGCATCCGGTAGATGTCCACCCCGGCATCGCCCAGCTCCAGATCCTCGGTGGCGCGGATCACGATGCGCTGGGCATCGACCTGGTCCACCACGCCGCCGCGGCGGGCCTGGATGGCGGCACCCGAATCAATGGCCACCTTGCCCTCCATGCCGGTGCCGACAAGGGGCGCCTCGGCACGCAGCAGCGGCACTGCCTGGCGCTGCATGTTCGACCCCATCAGCGCCCGGTTGGCGTCGTCGTTTTCAAGAAAGGGAATCAGCGACGCGGCCACCGACACCAGCTGCTTGGGGCTGACGTCGATCAGGTCCACGGTGTCGCGCGGTGCCAGCGTGTAGTCGCCGGCGCGGCGGGTGGACACCAGGTCGTTGACGAAGCGCCCCTCCTCGTCCAGCGTTGCGTTCGCCTGGGCGATGGTGTGGCGCATCTCCTCGGTGGCGGACATGTAGTGGACCTCGTCGGTCACCTTGCCGTCCTTCACCACCCGATAGGGGGTTTCGATGAAGCCGTACTTGTTGACCCGCGCAAAGGTGGCCAGCGAGTTGATCAGGCCGATATTCGGCCCTTCCGGCGTCTCGATCGGGCACATCCGGCCGTAATGGGTGGGATGCACGTCGCGCACCTCGAAGCCGGCGCGCTCGCGGGTCAGGCCGCCCGGCCCGAGCGCCGAAAGCCGCCGCTTGTGGGTGACTTCGCTGAGCGGGTTGGTCTGGTCCATGAACTGCGACAGCTGCGAGGAGCCGAAGAATTCGCGCACCGCGGCCGCGGCCGGTTTCGCGTTGATCAGGTCCTGCGGCATCACCGTGTCGATCTCGACGCTGGACATGCGCTCCTTGATCGCGCGCTCCATCCGCAGCAGGCCGACGCGATACTGGTTCTCCATCAGCTCGCCCACCGAGCGCACCCGGCGGTTGCCGAGATGGTCGATATCGTCCACCTCGCCCTTGCCGTCGCGCAGCTCGACCAGGGCCTTGACGCAGGCAACGATGTCCTCGCGGTCCAGCGTGCGCTGGGTGTCGGGCTTGTCCAGCGCCAGGCGCATGTTCATCTTGACCCGGCCAACCGCGCTGAGGTCATAGCGCTCGCTGTCGAAGAACAGGCTGTCGAACAGGGCGCTGGCGGCCTCGACGGTGGGCGGCTCGCCCGGGCGCATCACGCGGTAGATGTCCATGAGCGCGGTTTCGCGGTTCATGTTCTTGTCCACCGCCATGGTATTGCGGATGTAGGGGCCGACATTCACGTTGTCGATGTCCAGCACCGGGATCTCGGTGAAGCCGGCATCCAGCAGCTCCTTCACGGAGCCGCCGGTCAGGGTGCCGTCCTTGTCGTATTCCAGCGTCAGCTCGTCACCGGCCTCGACATAGATGGCGCCGGTTTCCTCGTTGATGATGTCCTTGGCGACGAACTTGCCGGCGATATTGTCGAAGGGAACCAGAAGATGGGTGATCTTCCCCTCGTCCTTCCACTTCTTGACCATGCGCGGGGTGACCTTCTTGCCCGCCTCGCAGATGACCTCGCCGGTATCGGCATCCACCAGGTCGTATTGCGGGCGGGTGCTGCGCACCCGGTCGGGGAAGAATTCGGTTACCCAGCCCTCGCCCTTGCGCAGGCTGTAGGTGACGGAATCGTAATAGGCATCCATGATGCCTTCCTGATCCAGCCCCAGCGCATAAAGCAGGGTCGTCACCGGCAGCTTGCGGCGCCGGTCGATGCGGGCATGAACGATGTCCTTGGCGTCGAATTCGAAATCCAGCCACGAGCCGCGATAGGGAATGATGCGGCAGGCATAGAGCAGCTTGCCCGAGCTGTGCGTCTTGCCCTTGTCATGATCGAAGAACACGCCCGGAGAGCGGTGCATCTGGCTGACGATCACCCTTTCCGTGCCGTTGACGATGAAGGTGCCGTTGGGGGTCATGAGCGGCATGTCGCCCATGAACACGTCCTGCTCCTTGATATCCTTGACCGAACGGGCGCCGGTATCCTCGTCCACGTCGAACACGATCAGCCGCAGCGTGACCTTCAGCGGCGCGCTGTAGGTCATGTCGCGCTGCATGCATTCGTCGACATCGTATTTCGGCTTCTCGAGTTCGTATTTCACGAATTCGAGAACGGCGGTCTCGTTGAAATCCTTGATCGGGAACACCGACTGGAAGACGCCCATGATCCCTTCGCCGTCGGCAGGCTCGGGGCCTTCGCCGGATTTCAGGAACAGCTCATACGAGGATTTCTGAACCTCGATCAGGTTCGGCATCTCCAGCACTTCGCGGATCTTGCCGTAATATTTGCGAAGACGTTTCTGGCCAATGAAGCTTTGCGCCATGTCAGAGGTCACCTCTATCAGTTCTCACCGGTCGGGCGGGCCGCCGGGCACCGGCCCCCCTGACCATTCGAGACAGCGTGTCAGGATCAATTCATGGCCACCATCCCGACCGATGGCCTCCCGATCCCCGAACTCCGCCCTGGAAAGCGCCCCGCCCGGCACGGCCCGACCGCGCCACGAGGCCCTTTCCAAGACAGGTTCGGCCGGGCCCGGGAATCCCGGACCCAGCCCAGTTTCAAGCAGCGTCGGGCAAAGCCCGCCACGCATCCTCAGGCCACTTCGACCTCGGCGCCGGCGGCTTCCAGCTTGCCCTTGACCTCTTCGGCCTCTTCCTTGCTCACGCCTTCCTTGACCTTGCCGCCGGATTCGACCAGTTCCTTGGCCTCTTTCAGGCCCAGGCCGGTCAGGGCGCGGACTTCCTTGATCACGTTGATCTTGGAGGCGCCGGGCGACTTCAGGATGACGTCGAATTCGGTCTTTTCCTCTTCGGCGGCACCGCCGGCGTCACCACCGGCCGCGGCAACCATCACCGCGCCGCCGGCGGCGGGCTCGATGCCGTATTCGTCCTTGAGGATGTTCTTCAGTTCCTGGGCTTCCAGGAGGGTCAGGCCAACGATTTCTTCGGCCAGTTTCTTCAGATCAGCCATTGTTCAGCTCTTTCCGTTTCCAGTTTGTGTGTTCCAACGCCGGAGAGACAATCCCCGCGCCAGTCAGTCCAATGCCGTCGCTTATGCGGCTTCCGCCTTCTCTTCGATGGTCGAAAGAATGCTTGCGATGTTGCTTGCAGGTGCGCCAATGGCCCCGGCGATGTTCGATGCGGGGGCGCCGATCATGCCGGCGATCTGAGCAATGAGCTCTTCGCGCGACGGCATCTTCGACACGGCCTCGACACCAGCCCGGTCCAGGAACGTCTCGCCCATCGCGCCGCCAAGGATCTCGAACTTCTTGTTCGCCTTGGCAAAATCCTCGGCGACCTTGGCGGCCGCCACCGGATCCTCGGAATAGGTGAGAACGGTCATGCCCGTCAGCAGCTCGGCCATGCGTTCACACGGCTTGCCTTCCAGGGCGATCTTGGCGAGCCTGTTCTTGGCAACACGCACGGACGAGCCCGCTTCGCGTGCACGCGCGCGCAGGTCCTGCATTTCGGCAACTGTCAGACCGACGTAGTGGGCGACCACCACGACGCCAGAGCTTTCGAAGATCTGGCCGAGTTCCTCGACCACTTTCTCTTTCTGGGCTCTATCCACAGTTTCACTCCAAGTTTGGGACGCGTCCTGCGCGCCCCGGCTCAAGTCTGCCGGATCAGATCCGACGTTCAGGTCCGAATTACGGGGCTGAGCCAAGATGCGCCCGAAGGCAGAGCCCTCGGCCAATCTGGTCTTTCCCGTCTCGGGCAGGAAGATTAAGACCCGGTTGCGGGCCACCCGCCGTCTTGGACGAAACGAAACAAAGCGCACGACGAATCGCACGCTTTGCCTCGCGGCGCCTGCTTAAGCCGGATCGCGCCCGATGCCAAGAGCAAATCCGGCTCTTTTTCACCCGGCCGGCAGGCCGCGGGCCGGGCACGAAAGCGAAACGGCGCGCCCCGAAAGGCGCACCGCGCGGGTCCCCCTCCCGGGGAGGAGGACCGGATCACCCTTCGCTGTTGGCGTCGGCAATATCCACGCTGACGCCCGGCCCCATGGTCGAGCTGAGCGAGATCTTCTTCATGTAGGTGCCCTTGGCGCCCGAGGGCTTGGCCCGGGCGACCGCGCTGACGAAGGCGCGCACGTTCTCGGCCAGCTTGTCGGCGTCGAAGGAAACCTTTCCCACGCCGGCATGGATCACACCGGCCTTCTCGACCTTGAACTGGACCTCGCCGCCCTTGGCCTTCTTCACCGCCTCGGCCACGTCCATGGTCACGGTGCCGACCTTGGGGTTCGGCATCAGGTTGCGCGGGCCCAGAATCTTGCCCAGACGGCCGACGATCGGCATCATGTCGGGGGTGGCGATGCAGCGGTCGAAGTCGATCTTGCCCTGCTGGATCTGCTCCATCAGGTCCTCGGCGCCGACGATGTCGGCCCCGGCCTCTTTCGCCTCGTCGGCCTTGGGGCCGCGGGCGAAGACGGCGACGCGGACGGTCTTGCCGGTACCGTTGGGCAGGGTCACGACGCCGCGCACCATCTGGTCGGCATGGCGCGGATCGACGCCGAGATTGACCGCGATCTCGACGGTTTCATCGAATTTCGCCTTCGCGGTTTCCTTGACCAGCTTGACGGCCTCGTCCACGGGCAGGTTTTCCTTGCCCGCAACCAGTTCGCGCGCAGCGCGCATGCGTTTTCCGATCTTGGCCATCCTACTTCACCTCGATGCCCATGGACCGGGCGCTGCCGACGATGATCTTCATCGCCGCTTCGATGTCATTGGCGTTCAGATCCTTCATCTTCGCCTCGGCGATTTCGCGGATCTGCGCGACGGTCACGGTGCCCACCGTCTCGCGCGACGGCTTGTTGGCGCCCGACTGGATCTTGGCGGCCTTCTTCAGGAAATACGACGCCGGCGGCGTCTTGATTTCCATGGTGAAGGACTTGTCCTGGTAATAGCTGATGATGGTCGGGCAGGGCGCACCAGGTTCGAGATCCGCGGTCTTGGCATTGAACGCCTTGCAGAACTCCATGATGTTGATCCCGCGCTGACCCAGCGCCGGACCCACCGGCGGCGACGGGTTCGCCTGACCTGCGGGCACCTGAAGCTTCAGCGTGCCTACGAGTTTCTTGGCCATCGGCCTTTCTCCTTTTCCAACGCCCTCGGGGCGCGCCCCTCGGGTTGTTTCCGGCGGAATGCTCCGCCATCGTTGTGCGGTTCGGCCCCGGCGACGCGTCGTCGGCGGCCTCCCGCGCTGATGGGCCTGACGGCCCGATGCCCCGGCTACCGGCCTAGTTCAGCTTGGTAACCTGGGTGAAATCCAGCTCAACCGGGGTTTCCCGGCCGAAGATCGAAACGGTGACCTTCAGCTTCTGGCTGTCTTCGTCCACCTCCTCGACCATGCCCTCAAAATCCTCGAACGGGCCGTCATTGACCTTCACCTTCTCGCCCACGTCGAAATGGATCAGCGTGCGCGGCTGCTCCTCGCCTTCCTGCACGCGGTTCAGGATCTGGTTCACCTCGGCGTCCCGCATCGGCATCGGTCGCCCCTGCGGGCCCAGGAACCCGGTCACCCGGTTGATCGAATTGATGAGATGATAGCCCTCGTCCGACATTTCCATGTGCACGAGAACATAGCCCGGCATGAAGCGCCGCTCGGTGGTGACCTTCTTGCCGCGGCGCACCTCGATCACCTCTTCGGTGGGCACCAGAACCTCGTCGATCTGGTCCTCCAGCCCCTTCTCGGCGACAAGGGTCCTGATCTGCTCGGCGATCTTTTTCTCGAAATTCGAGAGAACGCTGACCGAATACCACCGCTTCGCCATGACCCTTGTCGTCCTTCGTCCTGTCCGGCACCCCGGACGGGGCCGCCGCAAACGTGATTTTCCCGGTGGCGCGACCACCGCCTTCAGGAACAAAAAGCGGCGCGCAACTCGAATCGCCGCACGCCCGTTCCACAACAAGGCCGTCACCTAACCGGCAAATGCCGCAGGATCAAGAGGGCGATCGGCAAAGACGGAAAACGAACCGCCCCGTCCCGCCGGCGTCAGCCGAAATAGGCCAGCAATCCCTGCAGGCCGGTCCTGATGATGAGATCGACCAGGGAAAAGAAGACGGCGGTCAGGGCGGCCATGATGAACACCATGACCGTGGTCAGGAACACCTCGCGCCGGGTCGGCCAGACGACCTTGGAGATCTCGGCGCGGACCTGCTGGATGAACTGGATGGGGTTGGTGGAGGCCATGGATCTGCCCGCTCTTGCATCTGTATGCCGGGCACATAACGGGACCGCGCGGCGATTTCAAGGCGAATGCCCTCGCCCGTACAAAGCGGCGGCGGACAAGCGGATGTGGTGGCGCCCGGGGAATGGCAGGGGCAGCAGGATTCGAACCCGCGACCTACGGTTTTGGAGACCGCCGCTCTACCAACTGAGCTATACCCCTACTTGTCGG
>JALTNO010000163.1 GCA_027000645.1 Paracoccaceae bacterium
CGCCCTTGCCGTGCCGGTGCTGATCGAACCGGCGGCGCGTGCCGATGTGGGCGAAGAGCAGGTCATCCCCTGGGTCGCCTTCGACCGGGCGCAGATCGCGCGGCTGGTGTCGCAGGGGCAGGTGGTGTTCGTGGACGTGACCGCTGACTGGTGCCTGACCTGCAAGGCCAACAAGGCACTGGTCATCGACCGCAGCCCGGTGGCCGACATCCTCATCTCGGGCCGGGTGTTGCCGATGCAGGCCGACTGGACGCGCCCGGACGAGAACATCCGCCGCTTTCTGGAAGACAACGGCCGCTATGGCATCCCCTTCGACATCGTCTACGGGCCGGCCGCGCCGGAAGGCATCGCCCTGCCGGAAGTGCTGAGCACGCAGGTGGTTCTGGACGCGATGGAGAAGGCCGGCGCCGCAATGGACCTGGCCGAGAACTGAGACCCGCCCGCCGCGTCAGCCCGGGCGCGTGACCTGCGCGCGCTGATCCTCGCGCCCCATGGAGGCGAGGATCAGCGCCTTTTCCTGCATTCGGCGAAAATCCGTCCGCTCGGCCAGGCCGCGCCAGCGCGCGCGGATCAGTGCCTGCGCCACCGCTCCGCCCAGACTGTCGCCGGGCCCGGTGAGGATGAACAGGTCGGGGGCGAATTCCCGCGCCGCCACCTGCACCGCGCGGGTGAAATCGTAAGGCTCGGTCACCTGGTGCCCCAGCGTGTAGTTCCACAGCGCACGGGTATCGGTGGCGTGGGGCCACCAGATCGCCCCGCGCCCGTCGATCAGGGGCATTTCCGGCTGGCCGAACAGGCGCTCCGGCAGACGCGCGCGGCCTTCCTCGGCCACCGGCGCCATCAGCGCCGTGTGAAAGGCGGCATGATTGGGCAGGCGCATTGGGAAGCGGCCGGCAACCGGCGGCACGGCGGCTTCGAATGCGGCCAGCCCGGCCTCGTTTCCGGCCAGCACCAGCATCCCGCCCAGTTCAATGGAAAGCGCCAGTTCGCACCCCTCGCGGGCGGCGATTTCATCCACCAGGGCCAGCAGTTCGGCCCGGCGGGCCGGATCGTCGCGCCAGTCCTCGTCCATGAAGGGATGGACCAGTTGCCCGCCGGTCAGATGCTCCTGCATCAGCGTGCCCATGGTGTTGGCGAGGGCAAACCCGTCCTGCGGGGACAGCGCGCCCGCCGCCGCCAGCGCCGAATACCAGCCCATGGAGTTGCCGGTCACGGCGACCACCTCGATATCATCCGCCAGCGACTGCGCGTCGGCCAGGGAACAGGCGAAGATCAGCGCCGAGGCCACGTCGCCGCGGGTGTATCTGCGCCCGTCGAAGCGCGGCGCGGCATCGAGCGCCGTCACCGCCTCCTGCCCCGCCTGTGTGCGGATCGCGTCGAAAGAGGCCAGCAGCGCCGCCTTGTCGGCGTGGTGGCGGGCGAGATAGCCCAGCTCGGCCCGGTTGTAGCTGCCCCGTCCGGGGCAGATCAGCACCGCCGTCCGGGTCATGTCCGCGCCCCCGCGAGATCCAGCGCCGCCGCCACGATCCCGTCCCGCGAGGGCAGCGGCGCGGCATAGGCCGGCCCAGTGGCGATGAAACAGTCCTCGGCCGCGATCCGCGCGGCGGGCAGGTCGGACCGTTCGGCGAACAGCGTCATCAGCGCCTCGGACAGGCTGCCGGTGCGGCGGCATTCGTCCACGACCAGCACCGCGCCGCAGTCGCGCGCGGCCTCAAGCAGCGCATCCTCGGGCAGCGGTGCCAGCCAGCGCAGGTCGATCACGCGGGCATCCACCCCGTGGCGTTCGGCCAGCACCTTCTGCGCCTGCCGCGAGAGATAATGCCCGTTGCCATAGGTGACGATGGCCAGATCGCGTCCCTGCCCATGCACGCCCAGCTCGCCCAGCCCGATCCGTTCGCTAGGTGCGGGGTAGGTCGTCATCCAGCCGTTGTCACCGGCCTCGTGCAGATCGCGCATGGGATAGAGCGCGATGGGTTCGAGAAACACCACCACCCGCTGTTCCTCGCGCGCCAGCCGCACGCATTCGCGCAGCATCCTTGCGGCATCCGCCCCGGTCGAGGGGCAGGCGATGACGAGGCCGGGGATGTCGCGCAGCACGGCAATCGAGTTGTCGTTGTGGAAATGCCCGCCAAAGCCCTTCTGATAGCCCAGCCCGGCGATGCGCACCACCATCGGGTTGGTGAACTGGCCATTGGAAAAGAACGGCAAGGTGGCGGCCTCGCCCCGGATCTGGTCCTCGGCATTGTGCAGATAGGCGAGGAACTGGATTTCGGGGATGGGGACGAAGCCGTTATGCGCCATGCCGATGGCCAGCCCGAGGATGGACTGTTCGTCCAGCAGCGTGTCGATCACCCGGTCGGGGCCGAAGCGCGCCTGCAGCTTCTGCGTGACGCCATAAACCCCGCCCTTGCGGCCCACATCCTCGCCCATGCAGACGATATCGCCATGCTCCAGCATCAGGTCGGTCAGCGCCCAGTTGATGAGCCGCGCCATCGGCTGCGGATCGGTCTGCGCCTTCAGATCGGCGCCGAAACAGACGGCGCGGGCGTCGGGCGCGGGGCCGTTGGTGGGGCGGCAGGTGCGTTTCGGGGGGATCAGGCTGGCCATCACCTCTTCGGCGGTGCGCAGATGCGGGCGCGTCGTCGCCTCGGCCGCGATGCGGTCCACCCGGGCGCAGGTTTCGCGGTAGATCGCCAGCGCCGCGTCGGGGTCGAGCGTGCCGGCCTCGGCCAGCAGCCGCACGCTGTGAAGAAGCGGATCGTTGGCCTCGTCGGCCTCGACCTCGGCGCGGGAAAGATAGGTGGTGGGCACATCCGCCCCGGCATGGCCGTAAAGGCGCACGGTACGCAGGTGCAGGAAGGCGGGCTTGCGCCGGCGCCGCACCCAATCGGCGGCCTCGCGGGCAGTAGCGAAGGTATCGAAGATGTCGAGCCCGTCGGCTGCAAGATAGCGGATGCCGGGGCGGTCCTTCATCGAAGCTGCGACCCAGCCGGGGGGCGTGCGCACCGAAATGCCGATGCCGTTGTCCTCGCACACCATCATCAGCGGCAGCGGCACCGACTGGAACGCGGTCCACTGGGCGGTGTTGATCGCCCCCTGCGCGGTCGAGTGGTTCAGCGAGGCATCGCCGAAGCTGCACATGGCGATCCCGTCCTCCGGCAGCATCCGGTGTTCGGGCGGGTGGCGGCGCGCGGCGCCCAGGCTGTAGGCCGCCCCCACCGCCTTGGGCAGGTGGGAAGCGATGGTCGAGGTCTGCGGCGGGATCATCAGCGCGCGCGAGCCCAGCACCTTGTGCCGCCCGCCGCTGATCGGGTCTTCCGAGGAACAGGCGAAGGACAGCAACATGTCCCAGGCGATGCTCTGCCCCGGCATCTGATCGGCGCGGGCGATCTGGAAGGCCGCGTCGCGGTAGTGCAGGAAGGCGATGTCGTCGGGGCGCAGCGCATGGGCCACCGCGGCCATGCCCTCGTGCCCGCTGGAGCCGATGGTGTAGAAGCCGGTGCCAGCCTTCTGCATCGCCCGGCTGGTGCGGTCGAGCGCCCGGCTGAGGCACTGCGCGCGATAGAGCGCCACCGCTTCGTGACCGGCAAGGTCGGGCGTGGGGGGCTTGCCGGGGGGGAAATCGCGCGCCGCGACCCGGCGCAGGAAATTCTCGTGAACGATTTGCGCGCGATCCATGTTCGCTCCTTCCCGGTGGCACGGCAGGGGGTGCGGCCCTTCAATAGCATCGCCAGCGGCGGGCGGAAGGGGGTTTCGCACCGCCCGCGGGCGACGCCGGGTTAGGCGGCGTCCCGGTCGCCGATGGGGGGGAAGCGGATCGCCACCCGCAGCCCCGGCCCGTTGTCGCCCAGTTCGATCCGGGCGTCGTGGAGATCGGCGATCGCCCGCACCAGGCTGAGCCCCAGCCCGCTGCCCGGCGTGGTGCGGCTGGATTCCAGCCGGTAGAGGCGGCGGAACACCGCCTCGCGTTCCCCGGCCGGTATGCCGGGGCCGGTATCGGACACCTCCAGCCACACCCCTCCCTCATCGTCGCCGCCCCCCGTTCGCACCCGCACCTCGGTGCCGGGCGGGGTGTGGCGCAAGGCGTTCTCGATCAGGTTGGCGAAAAGCTGGCCGATCAGTACCTTGTCGCCCAGAACCGGCAACGGGCCGTCCGCTGGCGCACAGATCAGCTGGTGGCCGGTTTCCTCGGCCGAGGGCTCGTAGACCTCGCAGAAGGTGCGGGCCAGTGCCGACAGGTCCAGCCGGGCAAAGCGCGCCCGGGGCGAGCCGCCCTCGATCTGCGCGATCTGGAGCAGCGCCTGAAAGGTGCGCACCATGGCCTCGGCCTCGGCGCGGGCCTGATCGGCAAGCCTGGCGGCCGGTTCGGGCAGATCGGCCATCGCGCCAAGGCGCTCAAGCAGCACGGTCAGCCGCTGGATCGGGGTTTTCAGGTCATGGGCGATGTCCGACGACACCTGCCGCAGCGCCGCCACCTTCGATTCCAGCTCGTCCGCCATGGCGTCGATCTGTTCGCCGATCCGGCTGAGGTCGTCCTCGGTGCCGCCGATCGGGCCGACCCGGGCGGCGAACTCGCCCCGGGCAAGGCGGTTGAGCGCGGCCTCCAGCCGGTCGATGCGCCGCTGCGAGCGCCGCGCCAGAACCAGCGCCCCGCCAAGCGCGATCAGCGTTGTTGGCACCAGGCTGAACAGGAACACGCGGGTGAAGATGCGGCGCAGCGCGGCCACCGGCTCGGCGTTCACGGCGATGGTCAGAAGCCCCCCGTGCAGAACCTCGGTCAGGGTGAAATACTCGCCCTCGATACTGGCCGAGCCGGGCGAGAGGGAAATGGCGCGATAGCCCTCGCGGTCGGCGATCAGGGCGGCATTGCCGACCACAACGCCATTCGGCAGGCGATAGCTGATGATCCGCTTTTCCGGCTGCGTGACCTGCGACTGCGATCGCACCAGGCTGGCCAGCGCCGAAGCCGAGGGCACGACGCGAAAGCCGGCCATTTCCTGGTTGAGCGTGTCGCGCAGGCTTTGCTCGAGCGGCGTGCGGATGACGTAATAGGTGATCGTCAGGCTGGCAAAGCTGACCAGCGCGAACAGCGCCACCAGCGCCAGCGACAACCGCACCGGCGTCGAGCTCCAGATCCGTCGCGCCGCCATCCGCCCTCAGGCCTCGATCTTGTAGCCGGCGCCGCGCACGGTCTTGATGAGATCCCTTCCGAACGGCTTGTCCACCTTGGCCCGCAGGCGGCTGATATGGGTTTCGACCACATTGGTCTGCGGGTCGAAGCTGATGTCCCACACCGCCTCCAGCAGCATCGTCCGGGTCTGCACCCGGCCCTTGCGCCGCAACAGATGTTCGAGCAGTGC
>JALTNO010000164.1 GCA_027000645.1 Paracoccaceae bacterium
CGGTCGCGGTCGGCATGGCGGTGCCGGTGGCCAATCTCTTTGCCGTCTCGGCGCTGTCGCGGGGCGGCAGCCTCGGGGTGCGCCAGACGGTCCTGAAGGTCGCGCTCAACCCCTTCCTGCTGGCCAGCCTCGCCGGTGTAGCCATGGGGCTGAGCGGGGTTCACCTGCCCGACCCGGTGATGGCGCCCCTGCGGATGCTGGCGCAGGCGGCGATCCCGGTGGCGCTGATCTCGATCGGGGCAACGATGAACTGGGGGGCGCTGGCGCGGCTCACCCGGTTCGACGCCTATATCTGCGCGACCAAGTTGGTCGCACTGCCCGCGCTGACCGTTGCCGCGAGCCTCGCTCTGGGGGCGGATCCGGCGCTGGCCTCGGTGCTGGTGCTGTTCGCCGCGCTGCCCACAGCCTCGGCCGCGCATGTGCTGGCTTCGGCCTTTGGTGCGGACCGGGAACTGGTGGCGACGCTGATCGCGCAGTCCACGTTGCTCAGCGCCGCGACGCTTCCGCTGTGGATTCTTGTTGCCGAACTGGGGTTTTAAGAGCCGATGGTTAGTTTCTCTGCCATGAACGATCCCCGACAAATCCCCGATATTATCCCAAGGGCGCCCCGATCCTGCCCTTTTTGCGGCCGATAAACGCCGACAAGCCAAACGCAATTGGGGTTACGAGCATGGACCGACTGACCGAAATGGAAGCCTTCGCCAACGTCGTGGACCAGGGCGGCTTCACGGACGCGGCCAAGAAAATGGGCATCTCCAAGTCCGCCGTGTCCAAGCACGTCTCCAGCCTGGAGGCGCGGCTTGGAGCGCGGCTGCTGAACCGGACCACGCGCCGGGTGTCGCCGACCGAGATCGGACTGGCCTATTACGATCGTGCCCGCCGGGTCCTGAACGACGCCGGAGAGGCCGATGCGCTGGTGACCTCGATGCAGTCGGCGCCTTCGGGACTGCTGCGCATCTCGGTGGCGACCGATTTCGGCGTCAACCACGTCTCGCCCATCCTTGGCGATTTCCTGACCGATTTTCCCGACATCACCGTGAACATGGTGCTCAACAACCGCTATGTGGAACTGATCTCGGAAGGGTTCGACATGGCGTTGCGAATCGGCGAGCTGGAGGACAGCACGCTGCGCGCCCGGAAGCTGGCGGAAACCAACAAGAGGCTGATCGCCAGCCCGTCCTACCTGCAGAAATTCGGGCGCCCGCAGAAGATCGACGATCTCAATGAACACAAGCTTCTGCACTATTCCAGCCAGTCCAGCGGCAGCGTGTGGAAGCTGACCTCGCCCACCGGGGAAAAGCGCCAGGTCCGCACCTCCGGCTGGCTGAGCGTCAATGACGGCCAGTCCCTGCTGAACGCCGCGATTTCCGGCCTCGGGATCGCGTTCCTGCCCAGCTATCTGTATCACGAGGCGATGGCGAAGGGGCAGGTCGAGGATGCGATGCCGAACCTGCCGGTCGAGACGCAGGGAATTTACGCCGTCTATCCGCCGGGCCGGTTCACGCAACCCAAGGTGCGCGCCTTCATCGACTTTCTGGCCCACGCCTTTGCCGACAAGGGCCCCGAGGAGTGGTAGGGCCGGCAATCGCCAATGACTCGTTGCTTCCCTTGGCAACCCGACTTCCCCCGCGCCCGGCGCGGGGTTTTTTTCAGTTTCCGGCCGCGGGAGAAAGCACGACGCTTACCGCCTGAACGTGGCCGGCCGTCCGGCTGGCGCTGACCAGGACCCCCATCGCCTCGTTTTCGTCGCGCATGGCCGAGAGGAACCGGAAATCGCGCAGGTTCACATACATGTCCGGGGCCTGGGCGATCTCGATTCCGAACAGGAAATCGGCGCCGCCACAGTCCTGCGCGGCACATTCGAACAGGATGTCATAGCCCCGCGCCCGCAGCGCCGCGCGCAGCGGCGCCAGCAGGCGGGCCGATCCCTCGGGCGGCGGGGTACGCCATGTCCTGCGCTCGATCCGGCCCCGGAACACCTGGGCCGGGACGGTGCCGCCCTCGGCGGCGGCCAGCGGCAGGGCGTATTCGCCCGCCTCCGTGCTGCGCGACATCAGCTGCACCGCACCGGGCGGCAGCGGCAGGTCCTCCTGTGCCGCGGCGGGCAGTGCCGCGAACGCAGCGCACAGGGCGAGCCGGCGGATCATCGCGCTTGGGCGTGGTATTCGTCGTTCGGCCACATGGCGGTGGCGCTGGCCACGCGGTTGGTCATGTTGAAGAACCCCGCCACGCTGGCAATGTCCCAGATGTCCCGGTCGGAAAAGCCGGCATCGCGCAGCGCCTGCCGGTCCGCTTCCTCGATGGCGGCGCTGTTGGAGGTCAGTTTCGCGGCAAATTCCAGCATCGCCCGCTGGCGCGGGTCGAGGTCGGCCACGCGCCAGTTCATCACCAGCATCTCGCCCAGGATCGGGTCGCCCGACAGCTGCCGCACGGCGGCGCCATGGGCGACAAGGCAGTAGAAGCACCTGTTGATCGACGATACCACCACGGCGATCATCTCGCGCTCCAGCTTGGACAGGCCCGAGTCGCCCAGCATCAGGTCGTTGTACATTGCCGTGAAGGCGTTGAGCTTGTCGATGTCGAAGGCATGAGCCTTCAGCACATTGGGCACCATCCCCAGCTTTTCGTTGCAGACGTCGAAGTATTTCCGCGTCGCATCAGGCAGGGGATCGACCATCGGCAGGTTCAGCGCGGTGGGCGGTCGGCGGTCGGTCATGGTTCAGCTCTCCTTGGCGGGTCTGCGATAGTGGTATCGTCCCACAATCTTCATGCCCAGCGACGAATACAGCGCATTGGCGCCGGCATTGGCCCTGGTGCAGAGCACGGCCAGCGTCTGCGCGCCCTGTTCGGCGGCCCAGAAGGCGGCGCCGCGCATCATCCACTTGCCCAGCCCCTGCCGGCGCTGGTGGGGCAGGATTTCCAGCGCATGGACCATGGCGGCCCCGTCATGGATGGCGACGAAGGCAACGCCGCCGGGCTTGTCGTTGAAGCGGGCAAGTAGGCCAGTCTTCGGCCCCCGCGCCCGCTGCATGACGGCAAGCCGGGCAGGCCCGATTCCGCCTCCGGCCCAGATTTCGCGCATGATGGCCAGCGGTTCCCAGATCGGCAGGACGGTCACCCGCGGCAGGGGGATGTCGGTCAGTTGCGCAACCGGGCAGGCCCAGGCATTGACCGGGTCGAAGATTTCATGGCCGCGCGCGGCAAGCCGCGCGTCGAGGTCGTCCTCGCCCTCGCGCAGCATGAAGATCGGCACCTGCCCCATGGCGCGCATGCCGGCCTCGGCGGCGTCGATGTCGGCCTCTGTCGCCGGGCCTTCGGCGGTTGCGGCCGAAACCCGGCTGCCGCCGCCCTGCCCTTCGCGCAGGGTGAAGGGGCCCGCGCGAACGAAACGGGCCGCGGGCCAGGTGCCGTCGATCAGCGCCGCAAGTGAAAAGCCGTCGAATGGCGCGTTCACGACTGCATCTCTCTTGCCAGGCGCATCATTGCCGCATCCACCCGCGTCCCGTCATGGCCGCGGATGACGATATTGGTGCCGAAGGCGCCGTCCTTGTGAAACGGGTAGCTGCCGATGGACAGGTCGGGGAAATCCCTTGCCAGCCGGGCCAGCGGGGTGGCGACCTCGCCCTCGGGCCGCATGATCTGCAGGCTCTGCGACAGCAGCGGCGCGCCGCCGGTCAGCTTTGGCAGCACGCTGGCCAGCATGGCCTGAAACACCGCCGGCACCCCGGCCATCACGTGCACGTTGCCGATGGTGAAGCCCGGCGCCACCGAGACGGGGTTTTCGATCAACTCCGCACCGTCGGGGATTCGCGCCATGCGCAGGCGGGCCTCGTTCAGGTCCAGCCCGGTTTCGGCGTAATGGGCCTCAAGCAGCGCGCGGGCGTCGTCGCGCACCCCGATGCCCACGCCGAAGGCCTCGGCGATGGCGTCGGCGGTGATGTCGTCATGGGTGGGGCCGATGCCGCCACTGGAGAACACATGGTCCCAGGCCTCCGACAGGGCCCGGACCGCCCCGACGATCGCCGGGCGCTCATCGGGGACCATGCGGACCTCCTTCAGGTCGATGCCGTGGCGGGTCAGCTCTCCGGCCAGGTGGTGCATGTTGGAATCGCGGGTCCGGCCGGAAAGGATCTCGTCCCCGATCACCAGCATCGCTGCGGTTGGATTGGCCATGTTCCGCCTCCCTTCGGGTCGCGCTTGAACAGCGCCGATGGCAGGTATAGGCCGGGGGGCATGCGCTTTCAAACCCCTCTTGTCCCCGCCCGCCTGATCCGCCGCTACAAGCGCTTCCTTGCCGATTGCCGGCTGGAGGAAGACGGGCGCGAGGTGACGGCGCATTGTGCCAATCCCGGCTCGATGGCGGGGCTTGCCGAACCGGGGGTGAAGGTGTGGCTCGAGCCCAACGACAATCCGCGGCGCAAGCTGAAATTCGCCTGGCGGCTGGTCGATCACGAGAACGGCCATTTCACCGGGGTCGATACCTCGGTGCCGAACCGGGCGCTGCGCGAGGCGCTGGAGGCGGGCGTCATCGCGCCGCTGGCCGGCTATGACAGCATCCGCGCCGAGGTGAAATACGGCGCCGCCAGCCGGGTCGATTTCCTGCTGCGGGGGCGGGGGCTGCGCGATGCCTGGGTCGAGGTCAAGAGCGTGACGCTTTGTCGCCGTCCCGGCCTGGCCGAATTTCCCGACAGCGTGACCGCGCGCGGCACAAGGCATCTTCGGGAGCTGGCGGCCATGGTCCGGGCCGGGGACCGGGCGGTGATGTTCTATCTCGTGCAACGCACCGACTGCACGGGTTTCGATCTCGCCCGGGATATCGACCCGGCCTATGCAGAGGCCTTCGACGAGGCCGTGGCGCAGGGGGTGGAATGCCTGGTCTGGCGGGCCGACCTGTCGCCGCAAGGGGTGGCACTGGGGCCGCGGATCGACTGCCGGCGGGGCGACGGTCTGGCTCTTTCCGGCGGGGCGTCCTAAATAGCCCCTGTCACGGATCGAAGGAGTGCGCGTTGAAAAAGGAATCGAAAGGCCGCGTGACCCGCGACGGCATCCGCATTCACGAGCCGGCCGAGTTTGCCGGGATGCGCAAGGCCGGCGAACTGGCCGCGCGCATCCTCGACGACATCATCCCGCATGTGCGTCCCGGCCAGACCACCGGCGAGATCGACCGCATCATCACCGACATGGTCGAGGCCGCCGGCGCAAAATCTGCCACCATCGGCTACAAGGGCTATCGGCACGCAAGCTGCATCTCGGTCAATCACGTGGTCTGCCACGGCATCCCCGGCGACAAGAAGCTGAAGGATGGCGACATCCTCAATATCGACGTGACCGTGATCGTCGATGGCTGGTTCGGCGATTCCAGCCGCATGTATGTGGCCGGCCGTCTTTCCCGCAAGGCCGAGAGACTGATCCAGGTCACCCATGACGCCCTGTTCAGGGGGATCGAGATGGTCCGCCCCGGCAACACCTTCGGCGATATCGGCCATGCCATCCAGAGCTATGTCGAGGCCCACCGCATGAGCGTGGTGCGCGATTTCTGCGGCCACGGGCTGGGCCGCGTCTTTCACGCACCGCCCAATGTCCTGCATTACGGCCGCCCCGGCACCGGGCCGCGGCTGGAAGAGGGCATGTTCTTCACCATCGAGCCGATGGTCAACCTGGGCCGCCCCGAAACCAAGGTCCTGGCCGACGACTGGACCGCGGTGACCCGCGACAAGTCCCTCTCGGCGCAGTTCGAACATTCCATCGGGGTCACCGCCGACGGGTTCGAGATCTTCACCCTGTCGCCGGCGGGCAAGTTCCACCCCACCTGGGGCTGAGGGCGGGCAGTGGTTGCCGGGGGTTCGGGCGGCGCCGTCAGTCCCCGGCCGCGCGCAGGATGGTGATGCAGGTGTCGCCATAGCGCCGGGCATCGACCGGCGCGAATCCCGCCGGGGCGGGCATCGGCGCGTTTTCCTCCCACGCGATCAGCGCGCCGGGCGCGATCCATCCGCCCCGCAATGCCGCGGCAAGCGCCCTTTCCCCCAGTCCCTTGCCATACGGTGGATCGAGGAACACCAGATCGAAGGGCTCGTCGGGGCAATCGCCCGGCCGGGTCGCATCGCGCCGGATGATGCGCGTCTGCCCGGCGCAGCCGATCAGCTCGATATTGCGGCGGATCAGCTCCAGCGCGATGCGCCCGTCATCGACGAAGGTGGACTGGGCCGCGCCGCGCGACAGCGCCTCGAGGCCCATCGCCCCGGTTCCGGCGAAGAGATCCAGAACCCGCGCGCCCCGGACCGCCCCGCGCGATTCCAGCATGCTGAACAGCGCCTCGCGCACCCGGTCCGGGGTCGGGCGCAGATGTGCCGCGCGGTCCCCCCTGCCCAGCGCGGCCAGCCGGCGGCCGCGGAACTGCCCGGCAATGATCCTCACGGCCGCAGCAGTGCCTTCAGGTCGCAGCCCGGATCGGCCACCGTTTCCGGATCGGGCGAACGCCCCGCCTCGATCAGTTTCTTGCCGATCATGTAGGCCCGCGGGTCGTTCATCGCATCCACGGCAAGGAGCTGTGTGCCCCGGTAATACCAGAAGGATGCCGCCGCGCCGGCTCCGGGGCGGGCCACCACCCGGTCATGGCCGGCGTTCAGCCCGGCGATCTGCAGCTTCACGTCATACTGGTCCGACCAGAACCACGGCCTTGGAACATATTCGACCCCTGCGCCCAGCATGTTCCCGGCCACGCATTCGGCCATGTCGATGGCATTGGGCACGCTTTCCAGCCGCAGCCGGCCGCCGCGGAAGGGAAACGAGGCGCAATCCCCCGCCGCCCAGATCAAGGGGTGTGAGCTGCGCCCCAGCGCATCCACCGCGATCCCGTTGTCGATCTTCAGTCCCGCAGCCCCGGCCAGCCGCGTGGCGGGTTCGATCCCGATGCCCACGATCACGAAATCCACCGCCAGTTCGGCCCCGCCGGCCAGCACCGCGCCACTCACGCGCCCGGCCTTGCCGGTCAGGCGCTCCAGCCCCGTGCCCTCGCGGATATCGACCCCGTGGGCGGCATGCAGGCGGCGGAAATAGTCGCTGGTTTCGGGGGCGGCCACCCGTTGCAGGATGCGTTCGGCCGCCTCGATCAGCGTCACCTTCAGGCCGCGGCTGGCGCAGACGGCGGCGGCCTCGAGCCCGATATAGCCCCCGCCCACGATCAGCACCCGCGCCCCTGCCGTCACATGGGGGGCCAGGGCGTCGATGTCGGCCAGGGTGCGGATCGCGAACACGCCCTCCAGATCGCCGCCGATCGCGGCGGGAAGGCGTCGCGGCACGGCCCCGGTGGTCAGCGCCAGCTGGTCCCATCCGATCACCTCTTCGCCCACCGTCACGGTCCGGCCGGCCGGGTCGATGGCGCCGACCGGGCGACCCAGTTTCAGCGCGATGTCCTGTTCGGCATAGAAGCTTTCCGGCCGCAGGAAGAGCCGCTCGCGCTCAATCTCGCCCAGCAGGTAGGCCTTGGACAGCGGCGGGCGCTGGTAGGGCGGCACGGGTTCTTCACCGACCATGGTGATCTGCCCGTCAAAGCCCTCCTTGCGCAGCTTCGCCACCAGCGAACATCCCGCCTGCCCGGCTCCGATCACGACGATATGGCTCATCTTCATCCCTCAGCCTGGAAAATGTCCTGCGCGCGACCCTACAGGCGGGAATGCCGAGAACGCAATTGCCGCCGGTCATGCGCGTGCCTCGCGCTCAGACAAGGCTGTCCATCTTGCGGGCCAGTTTCGCGTCCAGCGAGGTCACCCCGCCGGCGTCATGGGTGGTCAGCACCACCTCGACCGTCCTGTAGACATTGTGCCATTCCGGATGGTGGTTCCATTTCTCGGCCCACAGCGCGACCCGGGTCATCCAGCCGAAGGCCTCGATGAAACTGCCGAAGGTAAAGGTCTTGGCGATGGCGTCGCGCCCCTCGACCGGGTGCCAGCCGGTTTCCAGAAGGGGGTCAAGCAGCAGCTTGCGCGCCTCGTTCGACAGGGTTTCGGTCATGGCTGTTCCTCCACGTTCACCTTTCGGAACGGTCCGAAATCGGTCAGCAGTTCGATCTCTTCGCCGACGGCCTCCGCCTCGGCCTCCAGGTAGCGGGCGACGGCCTCGGCAAAACCGGGATCGGCGATCCAGTGCAGGCTGTGGGTGCGCACCGGCAGGTAGCCCCGTGCCAGCTTGTGTTCGCCCTGAGCGCCGGCCTCGACCCGCTTGAGGCCCAGCGCGATGGCCAGTTCGATGGCCCGATAGTAGCACAGTTCGAAATGCAGGAAGGGGTGATGTTCGATGCAGCCCCAGTAGCGGCCGAATAGCGCCTCGCGGCCGATGAAGTTGAGCGCCCCGGCCACCGCCCGCCCGTCGCGTTCGGCCAGGAACAGCGCAATGTCGTCGCGCAGATTCGCCTGCGCCAGGTCGAAGAAGGCGCGGGTGAGATAGGGCCTGCCCCATTTGCGCGCGCCGGTGTCCTGGTAGAACCGCCAGAACGCATCCCAGTGTTCGGGGCGCAGATCATCGCCCCGGTACAGCCGGATTTCGCCGCCGAAGGCATTGGCGCGGGCGCGCTCCTTGCGCAGGCTCTTGCGCTTGCGCGAGGACAGCTCGGCAAGGAATGCGTCGAAGCTGTCATAGCCGCGGTTTTCCCAGTGGAACTGCTGGCTGATCCGGTGCATGAGGCCGAAGCGCGCGCCCTGTTCGGCCTCCGCCCCGGTGCAGAAGGTGACATGCAGCGACGACAGGCCGTGATCGGCCGTCAATTGCACCGCCCCCCGCAGCAGCGCCGGCAGTCCGACCTCTTCGAACCCCGGCTTGACCAGGAAGCGCCGCCCCGTGGCGGGGGTGAAGGGCACCGCGATCTGGAATTTCGGGTAGTAGCGCCCGCCAGCCCGCTCACAGGCATGGGCCCAGGCGTGATCGAAGATGTATTCGCCCCGGCTGTGGGTCTTGGCATACATGGGTGCGCAGGCAATCAGTTCTCCCCCGATGCGGGCGGTCAGGTGGCGCGGGCGCCAGCCGGTGCCGGGGCCGACCGAGCCGCTTTCCTCCAGCGCCGACAGGAAACGGTGGGTGGTGAACGGGTCCAGTGGCCTGCCGCCATTTGCGGCCTCGGGGCAGGCGCAGGCATCCCACTGCGTCGCGTCGATCTTCGACAGCGACGTGAGAATGCCGATTTCCACCTCTGCCCGTGTCATTGCGGCCCCGCCCGTGTTCCAGGCATGTCGCGTTCTGTCGCGTTCGTTCGGTCCGGCGCGCGCAAGCGGCCCGGGCATGCGGATGAACGCGTATGGTCGAACCCGATCATGTGCGACATGCTCTATCTGGCCCCACCCCGTTCAGGATCAAGCGGGCACGATCGCGCCGAAGCCCTCATAGGTGATGTTGTCGGCGTATCGCCGCGCCGCTGCAGCCGCCGCCGCCGAGCGGACGGTCCAGCACAGGACCGGCACGCCGGCGGCGCGAAGTTCGGCCACGCGCGGATTGTCCAGATCGTCCGAATCGTGGCTGATGAAGCCGGCGCCGACGCGGTCGAAATCGCGGATGTCGCGCAGATGCGCGCGTTCGCTTTCGGCGAGGTCCCATTCGTCGTCATCGAAACCCGACGTGACCAGCCCCCGCGGCAGGCCGGGCGCCACCTGCCGCATATGCGCGACGCTGTTGGGGTTGAAGCTCATCACCGCGACCGGGCCGGCATAATCGGACAGCGCCGCCGCGACCGCCGCCTCAAGCCGCCCGATCCGGGGGCCGAGGCGCCCGTCCTGGTCCTTGATCTCGATCAGCAGCGGCACGGCGCCGGCAATGATGGCCAGCACCTCGACCAGCGTCGGGATGCCTTCTCCGTCCCCGTGGCGCAGCGGCAAGGCGCCGGCCTCGGCGGCGGTAAGCTGGTTGACCGGGCGATCCTGCCCGGTCATGCGCATCAGCCCCGCGTCGTGAAACACCAGCGCATGGCCGTCGGAACTGATCTGGAGGTCGATCTCGATCCCGTGGCCCGCGGCCATCGCCGCCCGGATCGCCGCCCGGCTGTTTTCGGGACGGCCGCGCGCGGCGTCGTGAAGCGCGCGATGGGCGATCGGCACCTCGAGAAAGGCGCGGGGAAGCGGCGGGATCATCGGACCTGGAAGATTCCCTCGATCTCGACCGCCACGCCCAGCGGCAGCGAGGCCGCCGACACCGCCGAGCGCGCATGCCGCCCGGCATCGCCCAGCGCCTCGACCAGGAAATCCGAGGCGCCGTTGATGACTTTCGGCTGATCGGTGAAATCGGCGGTCGAGTTGACGAAGCCGGTCAACTTCACCACCCGCACCAGCCGGTCAAGATCACCGTCAAGCGCCGCGCGCAGCTGTGCCAGCAGGTTGATCGCGCAGCGCCGGGCGGCGGCGGCGCCGGCGGCGACATCCATCGTCTCGCCCAGCTTGCCGACGATCAGCCCGTTTTCGTCATTCGAGATCTGGCCCGAAACGTGCAGCAGATCGCCCACGCGCACATAGGGAACGTAGTTCGCCGCCGGGGCGGGGGCCTCCGGCAGGGTGACGCCCAGCGCCTGAAGTCGGCCTTCGATGCTCATGTCGCTGTCCTTCTGCTGCTTCGGGTGCGGGCGGACGCTAACCGGGATGGGCGCCGTCGAAAAGCCCCAATCGGAACGCCCCCGCGACCTTCCGCCGCCCTGATGCTCCGATACTCCTTCATCTTGCCCCAAATACTCCGGGGAGCGCGAGGGGCAGTGCCCCTCGCTCGTACTCTCCCGCCCGGCCCCGTGCGATGACGGGGCGGGAATGCGCCGGGCTCAGGATTCGCGGAAGGCCTTGCGGAAATAGTCGGCCAGCGGCTTGACCAGATAGGCCATGGGGGAGCGGTCCATGGTGTGGATGAAGGCTTCGACCGGCATTCCGGGCACCAGTACCGTGCCTTCCGGCAGCCTGTCGAGTTCCCCGTCATTGAGGACCACCTCGACCCGGTAGAAGGACAGGCCCCGGTTGGGGTCGTCGAACGCATCGGCCGAAATCTTCGAGACGGTTCCGTTCAGCTCGGGCGTTTGCCGCCGGTCCAGCGCCGAGAGGTTCACGATCACCGGCTGACCGACCGAGATTTCATCCACGTGGATGGGCTGCACCTGCACGGCCAGTACGAGGGGGCGATCCTGCGGCACGATGAACAGGACCGGCTCGGCCGGGCGGATGACCGAGCGCGGCGTGCGCACCTGCAGCCCGTAGACGATCCCCGAAACGGGGGCGGTGATCTGCAGGCGGTCGAGACGTTCGAGAAGCGAACGGCGCTTTTCGCGCAGCTGCAGTTCGGCGTTGCGCAGGTCGCGCAGGCGGGCGATGGCCTCTTCCCGCTGGCGCGAGCCGAGCTTGAGCATCTCGATGTCGATTTCGGTGATCCTGCCCTCGGCCTCGGCCTTTTGCGCCTTCAGCTCGCCCAGCGTGCCGCCGAGGTTCGCGGCCGCCCGGCGAAGGGCAAGCACCCGGGTCGCCTGCGCCAGCCCCCGATCCAGAAGCGACTGCTGGTCGGCCAGTTCCTCGCGGATCAGGGAAAGCTGTTCCTCAAGCGCCAGCCGCTGCGATTCGATCCCCTCGATCTGGGCCTCGATCTGGCCTTTTCGTTTCCGGAGCTGATCCATTTCCCGGGCGATGAACTCGCGCCGCGCCTTCAGCAGCCGGACCTGTCCGTTCATCAGTTCGGCCACTTCCGGATCTTCGGCCGCCCGTTCCACCAGCAGCGGGTCGAACTCGATCTCGTCGCGGCCGTCGCGTTCGGCCTCCAGCCGGCCGCGACGGGCCAGCGTGTCGAACAACTGGCCCTCGACCAGGGCAAGGTCCGAGGCCAGCAGGCTGGGGTCGAGGCGGATCAGCGTCTGGCCGCGTTCGACCACGTCGCCCTCGTCCACGAGAATCTCGGCGACCACGCCGCCGTCGGGGTGCTGGACCACCTGGCGCGAGCGGTCCACCTCGATCCGTCCGGGGGCGACGATGGCACCGGCGATCGAGGTCATCACCGCCCAGGTGCCGAACACCCCGACCAGCAGGAACAGGCCGAACAGGCCCAGCAGGACGGGGCCGCGCGCCGACCATTTCCGTTCCGTCATCGGACCCCTCCCAGGGCGGCGGCCTGGCGCAGCTGCTCATGGTTGGCGACCATCTCGCGCAGCACCTGATCCTTCGGACCGAAGGCCGAACGCATCCCGTGGTCGAGCACCAGCAGCATGTCGCATTCCTGGATCGCCGCCGGCCGATGGGCCATGATGAGGACCGAGCGCCCTTCCTCCTTGATCTGCCGGATCGCGAGGTTCAGCGCCGCCGAGCCTTCGGCATCGAGGTTGGAGTTGGGTTCGTCCAGGATCACGATCACCGGATCGTCATAGAGCGCCCGCGCCAGCGCGATGCGCTGCATCTGCCCTCCCGACAGGCGCCCGCCGCCGGGCTTGACCCGGGTGTCGTAGCCGTCGGGAAATTGCAGGATCATGTCATGCGCCGCCGCCTTGCGCGCCGCCGCCACGATCTTTTCGTCATCCGCCTGCGGGTCCAGCCGGGCGATGTTCTCGGCGATGGTGCCTTCGAACAGCTGCACCCGTTGCGGCAGATAGCCGATATGGCGGCCCAGAACGTCCGGCCCGTACTGGTCCAGCGTCGCGCCGTCCAGCCGGATGGAGCCGCCGGCGGGTTTCCACACCCCGGTCAGGGCGCGGGCCAGTGTCGATTTGCCCGCCCCCGACGGGCCGATCACCCCGACCGCCTGGCCCGGCTCGACAGTGAAGCTGACCGTCTTGAGCTGGGCCCGCGTGTCGCCGGGCGGGATCACCGTGAGGGACTGGACATCCAGCTTTGCCTTCGGTTTCGGCAGGGATGTGCGCGGTTGCTCGGGCGGCACCTTGCCCAGCAGTTCCGAAAGGTTGCTCCAGCCCTTCAGGGCGCGTTGCACCGCCGGCCACTGGCCGATGATGATCTCGATCGGTGCGAGCGCCCGCCCAAGCAGGATCGAGGCGGCAACCATGACGCCGGCCGTGACCTCGCCCTGCAGCACCAGATAGGCGCCAAGGCCCAGGATCGCCGATTGCAGGAACATGCGCAGCGCCTTGGTCAGTGACGAAAAGCGTCCGCCGATGTCGCCGGTGCTCACCGACTCGGCCAGCGATTCGTCGCGCAGCTTCTTCCACCGGTCGAAGGCGGCTCCGCGCATCCCCATGGACTGGATCATCTCGGCCTCCGAGCGGATTTCCTCGGATGTCAGGTTGGCCTTGTGCGCCGCCTTGTTGGCGCGCAGCACCGGGCCGCGCGAGAACGCCTGGTTCAGCAGCGTGATCGACACCAGCAGAAATCCGCCCCCCAGCGCCAGAATGCCCAGCCACGGGTGAAAGATGGTGATGCCGGCCAGGAACACCGGGGTCCAGGGCAGGTCGAAGAAGGCCCCCACCACCGGTGAGGCGATCAGCCGCTGGATGGCCTCCAGATCCTGCAGCCCGGTCTGCGCGTTGGGATCGGCCGAGACCGCCGAGCGCCGGATCATCGCGTCGAACACCCGCTGGTCGAGCGCGGCCTGGAAGCGGGCGCCGATCCTGGCCATGATCCGGCCGCGGGCATAGTCGAGAATCCCCATCACCCCGTAAAGGAACGCCACCAGCAGCGACAGCGCCACCAGGGTTTCCTCGGACCGGCTGCCCAGCACCCGGTCATAGACCTGGAGCATATAGATCGGGCCCGTCAGCATCAGCAGGTTGGCGAAAAAGCTGAAAACCCCGACGAACCAGAAAAGGGGCCGGCTCTGGCGCCGGACCCGCCGCAGTTCCTCGCGCCCCTGATTTTTCGTTTCCGCCATGATCCGTCAGTCGTTTCCGTTCGCGTCGGCCTCGGCCGGGTTGCGCAGGAATGCGCCATTGCCGACCGGTCACTGTTCCAAAACTGTCACATATGCAATAAGTGAGAACCGACCATCTTTGATCCGCCAAATCTTTGTATAGGTGACCCCTTCAATGGTGAAGCAGGAATTGATTTTCGGACAGTCGACATGATGCGAGCCGGAAAGACTCTGCGGTTTTTCGCCGGTGCGGCCCTGATGGCCGGCGTTCTTTCCGGCTGCGCGACGGCGAATCCCGGCGACGCGGAGGCCGGCGGGATCTACGATCCCTATGAGCGGACGAACCGGAAGATCCACGAATTCAACCGCCGCTTCGACGAGGCCGTCTTTCGCCCCGCATCCAAGGGCTATACCACCATCATCCCCGCCCCGATGCTGGACAGCGTGAACTATTTTGCCGACAACCTGACCATGCCCTCGGTGTTCGTGAATTCGCTGGCCCAGGGCAATTTCGACCGCGCGGGCAAGGCGGCGTTGCGCTTCGTCATCAATTCCACCGTCGGGTTTGCCGGCCTGGCCGATCCCGCGACCGAATTCGGAATCGATAATGTCGACACCGATTTCGGGGCGACGCTCTATGCCTGGGGGGTCGGCGAGGGGCCCTACGTGGAGCTTCCCTTCTATGGCCCGTCCACGGCGCGGGATTCGATCGGGGTCATCACGGACTTCCTGACCAATCCGCTGACCTTCGCGCCGCAGCGCCCGATCAAGAATATCGGGGTCATAACCCAGGTGCTCAAATACATGGGGCAGCGCGGCCGCTATTCGGATACGGTGGATTCGATTCTCTACGGCAGCGCGGACAGCTACGCGCAGGCGCGCACCATCTATCTGCAGAACCGCCGTTTCGAACTGGCAGGCGGGGCGGGCGGCTCCTATGTGGATATCTACGAGGACCCCTATGCCGCGACCGCCACGGAGGGTGGGACGGCGTCCTCTCTGGATCCATACACCGATCTGTCCCTGGATCCCTACGCAGAGTAGCGAAAGGCAAGGATGACGATGGCAGCAACCCGGATCTCCAGACGGTTCTTCATGGCGGCGGCACCCGCGGCGGCGGGGCTTTCGGTCCTGCCGGGGCGGGTTCTGGCACTGACCGAGGCCGGGGCGCGGGCGCTGGTCGAGGCAGTGGTGGCCGATATCAACCGGGTCATCGCCTCGGGCAAGTCCGAATCCGCGATGCTCAGGGAGTTCGAAAAGATCTTCGTGCGTTACGCCGATGTTCCGATCATGGCGCGCTATGTCCTGGGCGTGGATGCCCGGCGGATCAGCCCGGCGCAGCTGCGTGCCTTCACCACCGCGTTCCAGGGCTATATCGCGCGAAAATACGGCAGGCGGTTTCGCGAGTTCATCGGCGGCAGGGTCGAGGTGACGAAGGCACGCAAGATCAGGGCCGGCTACGAGGTGCGCTCGACCGTCTACCTGCGCGGCGAAGCCCCGTTCGAGGTTTCCTTCCTGGTGTCGGACAAGTCGGGCCGCGACAAGTTCTTCAACATGTTCATCGAGGGGGTGAACCTGCTGCTGACCGAGCGCACCGAGATCGGCGCCATGATCGACAGGCGCCGGGGCGATATCGACAAGGTCATCGCCGACCTCAAGCGCGCCGGCTGAGGCTCAGCGGTTCCGGCCCGCGCGATCGCCGTTGCCGCCTCCGCCGAAAATGTCCTGCAGGATCTGGTCCACGACCTGACCCAGCCCGCCGCCCCTGGCGCCGGTCGCGGCGGCCTTGTCGGCGGTGCGGGTCGGCGGAATCGGTTCCTGCTTGGGCAGCGGCCTTGGGGGGGCTCCGTCCAGCACGCGCAGCATCATCTCGCGCCAGATTTCGGCCGGCAGACCGCCGCCGGTGACGCCTTTGAGCGGCCTGTTGTCGTCATACCCCATCCAGACGCCGGCCACGTAATCGGCGGTGAATCCGATGAACCACGCATCGCGCGCGGCCTGCGTCGTGCCGGTCTTGCCCGCCACTTCCCGCCCCGGAAGCTGTGCCCGGCGGCCGCTGCCCTCCTGCACGACCTTTTCCATCATCCAGATCAGCTGCCGCGCCGCCTCGGGCCGGATCACGCGCTCGCCGATGCCGCCGGTCTGGTCCATCAGGGGCTTGTCGTCGCCTTGCAGGCGCAGCTCGACCATTCCGTAGGGGCGAACCGACGAACCGCCGTTCAGGATCCCCGCATAGGCGCCGGTCATCTCGATTAGCGTCGCCTCGGACGCGCCAAGGGCAAGCGCCGGCCCGAGCGCGAGATCGCCTTCGAGGCCGAAGCCGCCGGCCACCTTGCGCACATTGTCGAGCCCGACCATCCTGGCCACCTTGACCGCGGGCACGTTGAGCGAATCGCGCAATGCCCGGGCAAAGGTGACCTTGCCGTAGTGCTTGCCGGTGTAGTTCTTCGGGCACCACTGCCCCGAGCCGGGAATGTCTTCGCAATAGGGGGCATCCAGGACCGTGTCCAGCGGCGACCAGCCTAGGTCGAGCGCGGTCGCATAAACGAAGGGCTTGAACGAAGACCCGGTCTGGCGCCGGGCCTGGGTGGCACGGTTGAACACGCCCGAAACGCGCGTCTTGCGCCCGCCGACCATCGCCCGCACGGCGCCGTCGGCCGACATCACGACGATTGCCGCCTGCGCCTCGGAATCGTCTGCCACCCTTTCCTGGAAGACCAGTTTCAGCGCCTCTTCGGCGGCCGCCTGGATGTTCTGATCCAGCGTGGTGCGGATCACCACGTCCTCGGTCGTGTTGGCGCCGAAATATTCCGGGATCTCCCCCATCACCCAGTCGGCGAAATAGCCCCCCGCCCGCGCGGCGGCGGCATCGGACAGGCGGGCGGGATTGTCGCGCGCCTCCTGCGCCTGGGCCGCGGTGAGATAGCCCTGGCTCTCCATCAGGTCGATGATGACGCGGGCGCGGTCCTGCGCGCGCTTGAGGTCGTTGGTTGGCGAATAGCGCGTCGGCGCTTTCAGCAGCCCGGCCAGCATGGCCGCTTCGGCCGGGGTGAGCTCGGCGGCCGATTTCCCGAAATAGCGCTGCGAGGCGGCTTCGAAACCCCGTGCCCCGGCGCCGAGGAAGGCGCGGTTCATGTAGATCGTCAGGATTTCGTCCTTGCTGTACTTCGCCTCCATCGCCATCGCGTAGATGGCTTCCTTGACCTTGCGCCACAGCGTCGTCTGCCGGCACCGGGCCTCGTATTCCCTTTCGGTCTGTCCCGAGCCCGGGTCGTATGGCGTGCCGAGGCACAGCAGCTTGGCGGTCTGCTGGGTGATGGTCGATCCGCCATTGCCCGAAAGCGGGCCGCGCCCCTCGGAAAGGTTGATGCGGATGGCGCTGGCAATACCGATGGGATCGATCCCGAAGTGACGATAGAAGCGCTTGTCCTCGGTGGCCACGATCGCGTCGCGAAGATAGGGCGAAACGGTGTCCGCCGTGATCACGCCGCCGAACTGTTCGCCCCGCCAGGCAAAGACCTGGCCGTTCCGGTCCAGCAGCGTTACCGATCCGCGCGCGCGCCCGTCCAGCAGATCCCTGGCCGGCGGCAGGGTGCCGTACTGGTAGGTCACCGCGATGGCGATCAGGATTGCGGTGACAAGCCCGACCCTCCAGGCGATGCGCCACAGGAGAGCGAAGATGCGCCCGAGCAGCCACCGCACCGCGCGTACGAGCATGCCCCACAGCCCGCCGCCCCCGCGGCGGCCCGGTGCGCTCCGGGGTCCGGTCGATCTGCGACGCGACTTGCCGGCAGCCTTGTTCTTGCGGGTGGGCGACGACCGTCGCGCGCCAGCCGGTTTTCTTCGCGATCCGGTCGAATACCGCTTTTCCGCCACGAGAGGAGGTTTCTTCCGTCTCGACCCAGCCATGCCATGTCCTGCCGCCAATTATTGTTGCGCGCAGATTACAGGCTCGGATGCGGAATGTTTAGGGCCCTTCCGCTCACGGCAGCGCGATTCGTGGATGATTAATATTTGATCATAATGAGAGAAATGCGCAAAAATTGTGCGCAACTGCCCGTGCCCTCCGATCTGCGGGCGTCAGGCTGCTTCTTCCTGCGGCGCAGTGCGGCGTAGGGCTGTGCCTGTAACGCGGGGTTTCCCGCCGAGTGAAGGGGACAGACGTGAAACTCATCATAGCGACAATCAAGCCGTTCAAGCTCGACGAGGTCCGCGAGGCTCTGACCGAAATCGGCGTGCGCGGCATGATGGTGACGGAAATCAAGGGGTTCGGATCCCAGTCCGGTCATACCGAGATCTACCGGGGCGCGGAATACGCCGTGAACTTCGTGCCCAAGGTCAAGCTGGAAATCGTGGTGCCTGCGGCCGAGGCCGACGCGGTCGTGGACAAGATCGTGACCACCGCCCGCACCGGCAAGATCGGCGACGGAAAGATCTTCGTCCTGGACGTGGAAAAGGCCATGCGCGTGCGCACCGGCGAAACCGACGAGAACGCGCTTTGACCGGCGCGGTTGCTGCTTTGGAGAAAGAGGAAAAATGAGAAATCTGCTGAAAACTTCCGGGCTGGCCGCCGCGCTGACGGCGACTGCCCTGCCGGCCCTGGCGCAGGAGGCCGAGCCGGTGATGGACAAGGGCGACGTGGCCTGGATGATGGTCTCGACGCTGCTGGTGCTGATGATGATCCTGCCGGGGCTGGCGCTGTTCTATGGTGGCCTGGTGCGGACCAAGAACATGCTGTCGGTGCTGATGCAGTGCACGCTGATCACCGCGATGGTGATGGTGATCTGGGTGTTCTGGGGCTATTCCTTCGCCTTCGG
>JALTNO010000165.1 GCA_027000645.1 Paracoccaceae bacterium
GACCTGGACAAGAGCCCGGTTCTGCTGAACGGCACCCAGGCTCTGGTGCGGCTCATGCTGATGCAGAAGGCGCGCGACCGGGCCGCCGGGCACAACACGGCGGGGCTGGTGACGGGCTACCGCGGCTCGCCCCTGGGTGCGGTGGACATGCAGATGACGCGGGCGCAAAAGCAGCTGGCGGAAAACGACATCACATTCCAGTTCGGGTTGAACGAGGATCTTGCGGCCACCGCGCTGTGGGGCAGTCAGCAGGCGGAGCTGCGCGGCGAGGGGCGCTTCGACGGGGTGTTCGGGCTGTGGTATGGCAAGGGGCCGGGGGTGGACCGTTCGGGCGACGTGTTCCGCCATGCCAACATGGCCGGCACCTCGCCGCTGGGCGGGGTTCTGGCGGCGATGGGCGATGATCACACTGGCGAATCCTCGACCGTGCTGCACCAGTCGGAATGGGCGCTGATGGATGCCTATTTCCCGATTCTCAACCCCGCCGGCGTGCAGGAAATCCTCGATCTTGGCATCTACGGCTTCGCGCTCAGCCGCTTTTCGGGGCTGTGGGTGGGGCTCAAGACCATGAAGGACACGATCGAGGCCACCTCGGTCGTGGACGGCCGCCCCGACCGGGTGCAGCTGGTGACGCCGGAATTCGACATGCCGCCGGGCGGGTTGAACATCCGCCTGATCGACGATCGCATCGCGCAGGAGGCGCGGATCATCGACTACAAGCGCTACGCGGCCGAGGCCTTCAGCCACGCCAACCGTATCGACCGCCGGGTGTGGGGCAGGCCGGGGGCGAAGATCGGGCTGGTGGCGGCGGGCAAGAGCTGGCTCGATCTGCAGCACGCGCTGGAGCTTCTCCACATCGACGCGGCCGAGGCCGAGCGGCTGGGGATTACCACCTACAAGGTGGCGCAGACCTGGCCGCTGGACATGAAGGGCTTTCACGACTGGGCCGAGGGGCTGGATCTGATCGTCATCGTCGAGGAAAAGCGCAAGCTGATCGAGGTGCAGGTCAAGGAGGCGATCTTCGACGACCGCCGCGGCCGGCGCGTCTATGGCTGGTACAAGGGCGGGGCGGGTACCATGCACCGCGAAGAGCTGTTCCCGACCCGCTGGGCGCTCGACCCGGTGATGATCGCCGAGAAGCTGGGCGGAATCCTGATCGAGGAAGGGCGCGAGACCGAGGGCATCCGCGCAGGCCTTGCTGCGCTGGAAGAGGTGCGGCGCAATGACAATGCCGAGAACATCGCCGCGCGGCTGCCCTATTTCTGCTCGGGCTGTCCGCACAATACCGGGACGAAGCTGCCCGAAGGCAGCCGCGCCTATGCCGGGATCGGCTGCCATTTCATGGTGCAATGGATGGACCGCAACACGCTGGGCTTCACCCATATGGGCGGAGAGGGCGCCAACTGGATCGGCGAGGCGCCGTTCTCGAAACGCGGGCATGTCTTCCAGAACCTCGGCGATGGCACCTACAACCATTCGGGCGTGCAGGCGATCCGGGCGGCGCTGGCCACCGGCACCACCATCACCTACAAGATCCTCTACAACGATGCCGTGGCGATGACCGGAGGTCAGGCCAACGAGGGCGGCCTGACCCCGCAGCGCATCGCCGCCGAGCTGAAGGCGATGGGGGTTCGCCACCTCGCCGTCGTCCATGACGAAAAGGAGCCGCAGGACCCGAAGGACTACCCTTCGGGGGTCGCGATCCACACCCGCGACCGGCTGCTGCAGGTGGAAAAGGAGTTTTCGGAACTCGATGGCGTATCGGCGATCATCTACGTTCAGACCTGCGCCGCCGAGAAGCGCCGCCGGCGCAAGCGCGGCACCTTCCCCGACCCGGACCGGCGGGTGTTCATCAACCCCGATATCTGCGAGGGCTGCGGCGATTGTGGGGTGCAGTCCAACTGTGTCTCGATCGTGCCACTGGAAACCGAGCTGGGCCGCAAGCGGGCGATCGACCAGTCGTCCTGCAACAAGGATTACTCCTGCCTCAAGGGCTTCTGCCCCTCCTTCGTGACGCTGGAGGGCGCAAGACTGCGCCGGCAGGCCACCACCGACCTGGACCTGCCGCACCTTCCGCAGCCCCAGGTGCCGGCGATCGAGGGGACGTGGAACGTGGTCATCACCGGGGTGGGCGGCACCGGGGTGGTGACCATCGGCGCGGTGATGGCCCAGGCCGCCCAGATCGACGGCAAGGGTGCCGGCATGATGGAGATGGCCGGGCTGGCCCAGAAGGGCGGGGCGGTGCACATCCACTGCCGGCTGGCCAATTCCCCCGAGGACATCAACGCCATCCGCGTGGCCACGGGCGAGGCCGACGCGCTGATCGGTGGCGATCTGGTGGTCAGCGCCGGGGCCTCCACCATCGGGCTGATGCGCAGCGGCCGCACCGGCGCGGTGGTCAACAGCCACGAGATCATCACCGGCGATTTCACCCGCGATACCGAATTTTCGCTGCCCGCCGACCGGCTGAAGCTGGCGCTCCAGGCGCGGCTGAAAGAGCGCGTCTCCTTCTTCGACGCGACCGAGCTGGCCCGGGCCACGCTGGGGGATTCGATCTTCTCCAACATGATGGTGTTCGGCGCCGCCTGGCAGCAGGGTCTCGTGCCGCTTGGCCATGACGCGATCATGCAGGCGATCGAACTCAACGGCGCGGCGGTCGAACGCAACCAGCGCGCCTTCGAGATCGGCCGCTGGGCGGTGCTGCACCCGGAAGAGGCCGCCGCGCTGACCGCGCCGCGGGTGGTGGAACTGCCCAGATCGCTGGACGAAAAGATCCGATTCCGCGCCGATCACCTGACCGCCTACCAGGGTCAGCGGCTGGCGCGGCGCTACCTGCGGATGCTGGAGGGGATCGCGGATTCGGAACTGAAGGATGCGGTGGCCAGAGGCTATCACAAGCTTCTGAGCTACAAGGATGAATACGAGGTCGCGCGGCTGCTGCTGGAAACCCGCGAAATGGCGCAGGTGGAATTCGAGGGCGATTTCTGCATGACCTTCCATCTCGCTCCGCCGATCCTCGGCGGAAAGGATGCCGAGGGGCGCCCGAAAAAGCGCGAATTCGGGGAATGGATGCTGCGCGTATTGCGTCTTCTGGCCGCCATGAAGGGGCTGCGCGGGACGCCGTTCGACATCTTCGGCCATACCGCCGAACGCCGGATGGAGCGCAAGCTGATCCGCCAGTATGAACGGGACATGAAGGAGGTCCTGCCGAAGTTGACCCCCGAAACCCGTGACGCGATCATCGCGCTGGCAGAACTGCCGCTGTCGATCCGCGGCTTCGGGCCGGTGAAGATGGCCAGTGCCGAAAAGGCAGCGGTCCGGCGCGAGGAGCTTCTGCAGACGATCCGCAGGGGCGGGCCGGAACTGAAGACCGCGGCCGAGTGAGCGGACGCATCAGCGTGGCCCGAAAAGCGATAACCCCGGTCCATGCCGGGGTTTCGTTCATCGGATGATGGGGATGGCCGTGCTCAGCCCCGCCATGTCCGGACGGTTCCGCAATCCATGTGCACGAAGTTCGAGCGGTAATACCGCCCCACGCCGCCGGCGTTGCAGGCGATGGCGGCCTTGGCGATCTGGCTGACCGAGCGCGTGGCCAGGCGCACGTCGTTGGCCTGGGCGGTGATGTGCAGCGACCGTTTCGCCACCCCGCGCGAGCGCCGCCGCAGCATCGCGTTGGTCTGCGGCGTCCGGTAGCCGGACAACAGCAGGTAGGGTTCGTTCACCTCAAGAAGGTTGTGCACGGCGGTGACGATATCCAGCGTGCGATGGTCGATCGTCTTGACCTTGTCCACGCGCAGGTCGCGCATGAAATAGCTGATCTCGGCCAGCGCTTCGTCGATATATTCGCCGTCGATCCAGTAGATGGTGTCGATCCGCTCGCCCGAGCGGCCGGAATACATGCGAAGCCGACGGATGTCTCCGGCGCCCCTGAGAAAGCCCGCCGCCTTCGAATAGGTCGGAGCCGCCGTGATGACTGTCGCCGCAAATGCGCCCAGCAGGGATCGCCGGGTGAATCCCGATTTCTTGACTTCTGCCATGATTGTGCGTCGTCCCTTACGCTCTCCGAATTTGCACGTGTCGTTGCGCGCGCAATGGTTTCACCATCCCCAGGCGGGAAAATCTATTGCACAGCTCGATTCGCCAGCCAAGCGCCGAATGTCGCAAGTCTTGAATTGGAACCAATTTCGGCGAAATTTCGCCAATGTTTCAATTGCGGATCGCAATTCGCGCGTGACCGGGCGCGGCATTCGGGCATCGGTCCGGGGTCGAAATGAGCCTTGCGTGCAATCTGCGGTGGACAGATCGACCGGCAGCAATCACCATTTTTCCCGACCGGCGTGCTGCTGCGCCGTCTGCCCTGTTCGACATTTTCCGGTATCTGCATGTCTGTTGTGTCTCGCTTTCCCCGCCTGCCGTTTCGCCGCTGCACTGCTGCCTTCGTGGTTTCGGCCTCTCTTGCCGTCGCGGTCCTGCTCGGCCCCGGCGCGGCCCGCGCGCAGCCCACTGCCTTCCGGCAGGCCGTGGCCGAGGCCGCATACGGCGACGATGCGATTGCCGCATTCTACCGCAAGGCCGGCTATGCGCCGATCTGGACCGGCCGGGACGACGCCGCGCGGGCGCGGCGGGCGGCGCTGATCGAGGCCCTGCGCGGGGCCGATCTGCACGGACTGCCGGTGGCGCGATACGACCCGGAGGCGCTGCTGGCGCAGATGGCGGCAGCGCGGACGACGCGCGATCTGGGCCTTGTCGAGGTCGCGCTGAGCCGTGCCCTGGTGACATACGCAAATGACGTCCATGGGGGCCTTCTGGAGCCCGCCAGGATCGACAAGGATATCGACCGGGCCAACCCGCGGCTCGACCCGGCCGAGATTCTTTCCGGCATTTCGGGCGAAGATCCTGCCGCCTACATCCGCAGCCTTGCGCCGTCGTCACGGGAGTACCGCGCATTGCTGCGGGAACGGCTGCGCCTGCAGCAGGTCATCGCCGCGGGCGGCTGGGGCGCGACCGTTCCCGACCGCCGCAAGCTGGAGCCGGGGCAGGGCGGTCCGGCGGTGATCGCCTTGCGAGACCGCCTGATCCGCATGGGATATCTCGGCCGCAGCGCATCGCGCATCTATGACAAGGCGCTGACCCGCGCCGTGCAGCGCTTCCAGGCCGATCACGGGCTGACCCCCGACGGGGTCGCCGGCAGGGCGACGATCGCGCAGATCAACGTGGCGCCCGAATCGCGCCTGAAATCCGTCCTCGTGGCGATGGAGCGCGAACGCTGGCTGGGCGACGCGCGGCGCGGCCTTCGCATCGTCGTCAACCAGACCGACTTCACCGCCCGGATGATCGACCGCGGCGAAGTGATCTTCGAGACGAAAACGGTGATCGGCAAGAATGCCGAGGGCCGGCGCAGCCCGGAGTTTTCCGACGAGATGGAACTCATGGTCGTGAACCCGAGCTGGTACGTCCCGCGCTCGATCATCGTCAAGGAGTACCTGCCCAAGTTGCAGCGGAACCCGAACGCGGTATCGCAGCTTGTCATCACCGATGTGCGGGGGCGGGTGGTGAACCGCAGCGAGATGGATTTCACCCAGTTCACCGCGCGCAACTTCCCCTTCGACATGCGCCAGCCGCCGGGGGCGCGCAACGCGCTCGGCCGGGTCAAGTTCCTGTTTCCCAACAAGCACAGCGTCTATCTGCACGATACGCCCGAAAAGCACCTCTTCGGGCGCGAGATGCGCGCCTTCAGCCATGGCTGCATCCGGCTGTCGGATCCGTTCGGCTTTGCCTACAAGCTGCTGACGATTCAGCAGGTGAGCGATCCCGAGCAGTACTTCCGTTCGCTTCTGGACACCGGCAAGGAGACCGAGGTGCCGCTGGCCCGGCGCGTGCCGATCCACCTCATCTACCGGACGGCCTTTGCCACGACCACGGGCCGGATCGAGTACCGCCGCGACGTCTATGGCCGTGACGCCAAGATTTGGGCGGCGCTGCAGCAGGCGGGGGTGGCCCTGCCGGCGGTTCGGGGGTAATCACTGGCCCCGACAGAAGCCATTGGGGGCCGGGATGGGCTACAGCATCGGGGAAATTGCCAGGGCCCTGGGGGCCGAGGCGGCAGGGGATGCGGGCATCGAGATCGCACGCGCGGCCGAACCCGCGGATGCCGGGCCGGACGATCTGGCGCTGGCCATGTCGCCGAAATATGCCGAGGCCCTCGGGCAGGGCGAGGCGCGCGCCGCGATGCTGTGGGAGGGCGCCGACTGGCAGGCGCTGGGGTTGAAGGCGGCGATCTTCGCGCCACGCCCGCGGCGGGCGATGGCCGGGCTGACCGCGATGATGGATCCGGGGCAGGAATTCCCGGAAGGCATTCACCCCACGGCGGTGATCGACCCCTCGGCGGAACTGGGCGAGGGCGTTTCGGTCGGTCCGCTGGCGGTGATCGGTCCGGGGGCGCGGATCGGGGCGGGCTCGGTGATCGGCCCGCAATGCCATGTCGGCGCCCGGGCCGTTCTGGGCGCGGGCGCCTTCCTGCGCGAGATGGTCAGCATCGGCGCGCGGGTGCGCATCGGCGCGCGTTTTGTCGCCCAACCCGGGGCGCGGATCGGGTCGGACGGGTTTTCCTTCGTCACCCCCGAGGAATCCGCCGTCGAGGTCGCCCGCAAGACCATGGGCGAGACCGGCGGCGCCCGCCCGCAGGCCTGGATGCGGATCCATTCGCTGGGCGCGGTGGTGATCGGCGATGACGTTGAGGTTGGCGCCAATGCGTGCATCGACAGTGGCACCATCCGCGCCACAGAACTGGGCGATGGCTGCAAGCTCGACAATCTCGTCCATGTGGGACACAACGTGCGCGCCGGGCGCGACTGCCTGTTTGCCGGGCAGACCGGCATTTCCGGTTCGGTCGAGATCGGCAATCACGTGGTCATGGGCGGGCAGTGCGGGGTGGCCGACAACACCTTCATCGGGGACGGGGTGATCGTGGCCGGCGGCACCAAGATCCTGTCCAATGTCCCGGCCGGGCGGGTGATGATGGGATACCCGGCGGTGCGGATGGACCAGCATACCGAGATCTACAAGGCCCAGCGCCGGCTGCCGCGGCTGATGCGCGACCTCGATGCGCTGAAAAAGGCGGTTTTCAAAAGCCGGTCCAGTGATTAAATCAGCGCCAATGCGCCAGATCAGAGGGACGCCATGAGCACCCGCGACAAGGTCATCGCCATCATCGCCGAACAGGCCGTTCTCGACCCGTCCGACGTGACGATGGAGAGCACGCTCGAGGATCTCGGGATCGACAGCCTCGGTCTGGTGGAGTGCATCTTCGCCATCGAGGAAGAGTTCGACATCTCGATCCCGTTCAACGCCAACGAACCCGCCGCCAGCGATTTCGACATATCCAGCGTCAAGGCCATCGTGGCCGGGATCGAACAGCTCGTGACGGAAAAGGCGTGAGCGCGCGCGCCCGTACCCCAGCCCGTGCCCCAGACACCATGAAACGCGTCGTCATCACCGGAGCCGGCACGATCAACGCCCTCGGCCACAGCCTGGCCGAGACGCTTGCCGCCATGCGCGAGGGGCGTTGCGGGATCGGGCCTCTGGAGTTGCGCGATGTCGATCGTCTTTCGGTGCGGATCGGCGGGCAGGTGCGGGGCTTCGACCCGACCGCCCGTTTCGACCGCCAGCAGCTGGCGCTTTACGACCGCTTCACCCAGTACACCCTTGCCGCCGCGCAAGAGGCCGTTGAGCATGCCGGGATCAGCTTTGACGGGGAACTGGCCTTGCGCGCGGGCGTCGTGTTCGGCACCGCCGGTGGCGGGGTCGGCACCTGGGACGAGAATTACCGCACCGTCTACGAGGCCGGCAAGAACCGGGTGCATCCCTTCGTGGTGCCGAAGCTGATGCACAATGCCGCCGCCAGCCACGTCTCGATCCGCTACGGCCTGCGCGGCCCGTCATTCACCGTCTCCACCGCCTGCGCGTCCTCGAACCACGCGATGGGGCTTGCCTTCCAGATGGTGCGGTCCGGGGCGGCACCGGTCATTCTGACCGGCGGGGCGGAGGCCATGCTGTGCTTTGGCGGCGTCAAGGCGTGGGAGGGGCTTCGGGTCATGTCGAAGGATGCCTGCCGCCCGTTCAGCGCCAACCGAAACGGCATGGTGCAGGGCGAGGGTGCCGGCGTGTTCGTGTTCGAGGATTACGATCATGCCCGGGCACGGGGGGCAGAGATCCTGTGCGAAGTCGCCGGCTTCGCCATGACCTCGGATGCGGCCGATATCGTGACCCCCTCGCGCGAGGGGGCGGCGCGGGCCATGGCCGGGGCGCTGGCGGATGCGGGGATGGCGACCGAAGAGGTGGGCTATGTCAACGCCCACGGCACCGGCACCGCCGTCAACGACCGGGTCGAATGTGCCGCCATCGCCGACGTGTTCGGAGCCCATGCCGACAGGCTGATGGTGTCATCGACCAAATCCATGCATGGCCACGCCATCGGCGGCACCGGGGCGATCGAACTGGCCGCCTGCATCATGGCGCTGCGCGACGGGGTGATCGCGCCCACGGTCAATTTCGAGCAGCCCGATCCCGACTGCCCTCTGGATGTCGTGCCCAACGAAGCCCGCGAGGCCCGCGTGGACGCGGCGCTCTCCAACGCCTTTTCCTTTGGCGGGCTGAACGCGGTGCTGGCGCTTCGGCGCCTGTGACGCCGGGCCCGGGGCGCGCGCGGCACCCGCGCGCGCCGTATTCGTGACCGATCCGAAACCGGCTACTGGTTCTTCACCACGTCCACGGCCTCGTAACCGGCGGTAAAGCCCTTCAGCGACAGCGTCAGCTTGACCACCTGGTCCGGCGCCGGGGCGGGGACCAGCGAAAGCGTCGCCGTCTTGCCCTTCTTCATCGTGGCGATGTCCTCTGCTGTCAGGCCGATCTGGGCGACGCAACCGATCGGACTGCAGAAGGAATACTGGTAGCGCTTGCCCGGATGGTCATCGACCGCGATCGTCAGCTGCGCCGGCAGCAGCGTTTCCAGCGGCACCACGATGGTCGCCGCGGCGACGGCGCGCTCACCCCCTTCCAGTCGGAACAGGCTGAACTCGGCCATGGGGTTGCCGTCGGGTCCGTTCATCACCTGCAGAAGGGAACAGGGATCTTCGTCTGCCTGGGTCTTGATGCAGGCCAGATCCCAGTCGTCGAACTTCTTCCTGGAATAGCGCTGGCCAAGCTGCGGCCCCGAGGCCGGCTGGCCAAGATCGAGCTGGCTGTCGGTCGGGCTGTCGCCGGTCTGTTTTTCCTGAGCGAAGGCGGGGGCTGCAAGGGCCAGCGCGGCCGCGACGGACAGGGTTGCAAGGGGTTTGAACATTCATGCCTCTTCGTGTTCTGGGGATATCCTCGGCCCCGATCTAGCACGCGGCCCGATGAGAGTCAGGTGCAAGGATTCGTGATGGGCGGTTTTGTTCCGCCCGCGCCCCCGTGGTGGCCGAAAAGGGCACGAACGACACGAAAAGGGGGCCTGGCATGGCCCCCTTCGAATGCTGCATCTCCCCGTCGGACTGGCCGACTTAGTTATGGCGGGAACGTTACGAAAGGGGCGCCCTCGGGTCAACAGGAAACCGCGGCGTTTTGCAGGAATTGATCGGCAATCGGCGGGCGACTGGCCTGTTCCTGCAAAAAGGACCGTGCCCGAAGGCACGGCCAGTCTGACAGGGAGGAAGTCTGCCCGCGGCCACGACCCACGGGCAAAAAGAACTATCGCTTCCGGAGGTTAAATTAGTATGTTCACCGCAAGCGGCGGGACGAGAGGAACAGGCATGGCAGGCGGGATCTTCGTTGGCGGCGGGGGCGAGGGCTACGCGGTCCGGCAGGAGCTGGCCCTGAAATACGCCAACCGGCACGGATTGATCGCGGGCGCTACGGGCACCGGCAAGACGGTCACCCTGCAGATCCTCGCCGAAGGGTTTTCCGAGGCCGGCGTGCCGGTGTTCCTTTCGGATGTGAAGGGCGACCTCTCGGGGCTGGCCAGGCCCGGCTCGCCCGATTTCAAGCTGCATGACGCCTTCATGGCGCGGGCGGCGAAGATCGGGTTCTCCGACTACCGCTATGCTGCCGCGCCGGTCACCTTCTGGGATCTCTTCGGCGAACAGGGCCATCCGGTGCGCACCACGGTGGCCGACATGGGGCCGCTGCTGCTGTCGCGGCTTCTGGGGCTGACCGAGGCGCAGGAGGGCATCGTCAACATCGCCTTCCGGCTGGCCGACGAAGAGGGGCTGGCGCTGCTCGACCTGAAGGATCTGCAGGCTCTTCTTGTGTGGATCGGCGAGAACCGGGGCAGCCTGTCGCTGCGCTACGGGAACATCTCGACCGCCTCGATCGGAGCCATCCAGCGGCGGCTTCTGGTGCTGGAGAACCAGGGCGGCGCGCGGCTTTTCGGGGAACCGGCACTGGATCTGGCCGACCTGATGCGGACCGACGCGCAGGGGCGCGGCATGGTCAACATCCTCGCCGCCGACCGGCTGATGGCCGCGCCCGGCCTTTACGCGACCTTCCTGCTGTGGCTTCTGTCCGAGCTGTTCGAGGAACTTCCCGAGGTGGGCGATCCCGAGCGGCCGAAACTGGTGTTCTTCTTCGACGAGGCGCATCTGCTTTTCGAGGACGCACCCAAGGCGCTGGTGGACAAGGTCGAACAGGTGGCCCGGCTGATCCGATCCAAGGGGGTGGGCGTGTATTTCGTCACCCAGCACCCGGCGGACATCCCCGAAGACATCCTCGGCCAGCTCGGCAACCGCATCCAGCACGCCCTGCGCGCCTTCACCGCCAGGGACCGCCGCAACCTGCGGCTGGCCGCGGAAACCTACCGCGAAAACCCCCGCTTCTCGACCGAAGAGGCCATCCGCGACGTCGGCGTGGGCGAGGCGCTGACCTCGTTCCTGGAAAGAAAGGGCGTGCCGGGCATGGTCGAACGCACCCTGATCCGCCCGCCATCCTCGCGGCTGGGCCCGATCACCGATGCCGAACGCCGCACCATCCTCTCCGCCTCCGACCTGGCCGGGAAATACGACCGCCCCGTGGACCGCCGCTCGGCCTACGAAATCCTCGCCCGGCGCGCCGCCGAGGCCGCCCGCGAAGCCGAAGCCGCCGAGGCGCAGGCGGAGGAAGATCCCCAGCCCATGGCGCGCGAATACAACGCCGCCCGCCGCTATTCGGGATCCCGCGTGGCGCGCTCGACCTCGCGCGTGAGGCGGCCGCGCGAGTCGTTCGGTTCCGCCATTGCCGGGGCGGTCATCAAGGAACTCAAGGGGGCGACGGGACGCCGGATCGTCCGCGGTATCCTGGGCAGCCTGTTCCGCGGCCGCTGAACGCCAACGCGCACCGGCCCGCGCAAGCCCGCTCCTTCATCTTGCCCCAAATACTCCCGCCGGAGGCATCGCGGCGCAGCCGCGATCCCTATTTCTCCGGTATCAGGCCGCGCGGGCTGAACCGCAGCACCAGCAGCAGGATCACCCCCATGGTCAGCAGCCGCATATGCGCGGCACTGTCCAGAAGATGCTGCTTGAGCGGATTTGCGTCGGCCATGCCCGAGGTCAGCACCTGCAGCAGCCACAACCCGATGGGTTCGACCTGCACCCAGAGGAACCAGATCAGCATGGCACCCAGAACCGCCCCGAAATTGTTTCCCGACCCGCCCACGATCACCATTACCCAGATCAGGAAGGTAAAGCGCAACGGCTGGTAGGTGCCGGGGGTGAGCTGCCCGTCGAGCGTGGTCATCATTGCGCCGGCAATGCCGACGATGGCGCTGCCCAGGACGAAGATCTGCAGGTGCCGGGCGGTCACGTCCTTGCCCATGGCCTCGGCTGCCACCTCGTTGTCGCGAATGGCGCGCATCATCCGCCCCCAGGGGCTCTTGAGCGCCATCTGCGCCATCCACAGCAGGATCAGAAGAACCACCGTGAACAGAACCGAATAGCCCAGCTTCACGTAAAGTGTCGAAGCCGTCACCGGATCCAGCCCGAAACCCGCCACGCGCGCGACGAAGGCCGGATCGTTCTGCAACTCGATCTCGTAGGGCAGGGGGCGCGGCAGGCCGACCACGTTCTTGACCCCGCGGGCCAGCCAGTCCTCGTTCTTCAGCACCGCGATAATGATCTCGGCAATCCCCAGCGTGGCGATGGCCAGATAGTCCGACCGCAGCCCCAGCGCCGTCTTGCCGATCAGCCAGGCGGCGCCGGCGGCCAGCAGCCCGCCCACCGGCCAGGCCAGCAGCACCGGCAGGCCCAGCCCGCCGAGGTAGCCGGTCCCGGCGGGGTTCACCGCCTCGACCGCCTCGACCCCCGGATCGAACACCGCCCGGTAGAGGAAGAACCCGCCCACCAGGATCACGATCATGACCACCCCGCGGGTCCGTCCGGGGCGCATTTTCCGGTGGGCAATGACGGCTGCCGCGATGGTCGCCGCACCAAGGAGCAGCCCCGACAGAACCCGCAGCCCGCCCGCGGCCCAGGCCTCCGTCACCGGCGGCATCGAGGTCAGCACCACCGCCAGCCCCCCCAGTGCCACGAAGCCCATGATCCCGACGTTGAACAGCCCGGCAAAGCCCCATTGCAGGTTGACCCCGATCGACATGATCGCCGAGATCAGCCCCATGTTGAGGATCAGGATCGCCGTGTTCCAGCTCTGCATGAAGCCGGTGATCAGGATCAGCGCGCCCACCAGCGCGAACAGCCCGACATTCTTCACGGTCTCGTTCATACCGCCTTCCCCCTGAACAGTCCGGTGGGCCGGAACAGCAGCACGATCAGCAGGATCACGAAGCTGACCGCGAACTTGTAGTCGGTGCTCAGAAGCTGCACCAGCCCCTCGGGCTGCAGCCCCTCGGGCATCAGATAGCCCAGCACCTTCTTCCACGCATAGGTGATGGTGACCTCGGAAAAGGCGATGATGAATCCCCCGGCAATGGCACCGATCGGATTGCCCAGCCCGCCGACGATGGCCGAGGCGAAGATCGGCAGCAGCAGCTGGAAATAGACGAAGGGCTTGAAGCTCTTGTCGAGGCCGTAGAGCACCCCGGCAATGGTCGCCAGCGCCGCCACGATCATCCAGGTGTAAAGCACCACCCGCTCGGGGTTGATGCCCGACAGCAGCGCCAGATCCTCGTTGTCGGAATAGGCCCGCATCGACTTGCCGGTGCGGGTGCGGTTGAGGAACCAGAACAGCAGCGCCACCACCACCACCGCGGTGACGATGGTGATCCCCTGGGTGGTCTTGATCGCCAGCCCCTCGCTCAGCCCGGTCGCCTGCTTGAACTCGCGCGCCTTGATGATGAAGCGCGCGCCGTCGGAAAAGCGCTGATCGTCGGGCCCGATGATGAAACGCACCAGCCCGTTCATGATGAACATCACCCCCATCGAGACGATCACCAGGATCACCGGCTTGGCCTTCTGCTGGCGGTAGAACCGATACACGGCCCGGTCGGTCACCAGCAGCAGCGCCATGCAGCCCAGGATTCCCAGCGGCAGGGCCAGCAAGGCGGTGGGCAGCGGCCCGAAACTCACCCCCAGCGACTGGAACCACCAGGTGACGAGAACCGTCACCATGGTGCCGAAGGCCATGGTGTCGCCATGGGCGAAGTTGGAAAACCGCAGGATGCCGTAGATCAGTGTCACCCCCAGCGCCCCCAGCGCCAGCTGGCTGCCGTAGGAGATCGCGGGGACCAGCACGTAGTTGGCAATCGCCACGATGGCGTTGAGCAGATCCATCTCTCAGCCCCCCAGGAAGGATTTGCGCACCTCCGGGTCGGCCAGCAACTCCTTGCCGGTCCCGGAATAGGCATTGCGACCCTGCACCAGCACATAGCCCTTGTCGGCGATCTCGAGCGCCTGGCGCGCGTTCTGTTCGACCATCAGGATCGGAATGCCGGTGCGGCTGACCTCGATGATGCGATCGAAAAGCTCGTCCATCACGATCGGGCTGACCCCGGCGGTGGGCTCGTCCAGCATCAGCACCTTCGGCCGCGTCATCAGCGCCCGCCCCACCGCCACCTGCTGGCGCTGCCCGCCGGAAAGCTCGCCGGCCGGCTGGCGGCGCTTTTCGCGCAGGATCGGGAACAGCTCATAGACCTGCTCCATGGTCTCCGAGATGTCGTCGGTGCGGATGAAGGCCCCCATCTCCAGGTTCTCCTCCACCGTCATCGTGGTGAAGATGTTGTTGTTCTGCGGCACGAAACCCATGCCCCTGGCGACCCGCGCCTGCGGGGACAGATCGGTGATGTCCTCGCCGTCCAGCCGCACCGAACCCGACCTCAGATCCAGCATCCCGAACACCGCCTTCATCGCCGTGGACTTGCCGGCGCCGTTGGGACCGACAATGACGGCGATCTCGCCGCGATCCACCGCTACCGTGCACTCGTGCAGGATGTCCGGCCCCTTGCCATAGCCGCCGGTCATCGCCTCCCCGATCAGGAACGGCCCGCCCGGCGCCGGGTGCGCGCCGCCCGCTTCGGAACTGTAAGGCACCGTGCCCATTCCCTCCTTGTTGGTGATGCTCGCATCCTTGTTGCCGCGATCGTCCTGCCAGGGATTGTCACTCACCGAACCGCCCCCTCTTCATCTTGCCGAAAATACTCCGGGGGAGTCGCCCGAAGGGCGGCGGGGGCAGCGCCCCCGGACCCGGCCTGCGAACGCGCGCTCATGCCTGAACCTTGTCCCGGTTCTTGAGCCCCGTGCCCAGATAGGCCTCGATCACCTGTTCGTTGGCCTTGATCTCCTCCAGGGTGCCCTCGGCCAGAACCTTGCCTTCGGCCATGCAGATCACCGGGTCGCAGATGCGGCCGATGAAATCCATGTCGTGCTCGATCACCACGAAGGTGTATCCGCGCTCGCGGTTCAGCCGCAGGATCGCATCCGCGATGGTGTTCAGAAGCGTCCGGTTCACCCCCGCGCCGACCTCGTCCAGGAACACGATGCGCGCGTCCACCATCATCGTGCGCCCCAGCTCCAGCAGCTTCTTCTGCCCGCCAGAGACCTCGCCGGCCTTGTGATCGGCCAGATGCTCGATGGTGAGAAACTCCAGCACCTCGTCGGCCTTGGCCCGCAGCGCCCGCTCCTCGTCGGCGATGCGGCGGCGCCCGAACCAGGTATTCCACAGCTTCTCGCCCGACTGCCCGCCCGGCACCATCATCAGGTTCTCGCGGCAAGTCATCGAGGAAAACTCGTGCGCGATCTGGAAGGTGCGCAGCAGCCCCTTGTGAAACAGCACATGCGGGGCAAGGCCGGTGATGTCCTCCCCCTGCATGAACACCCGCCCCGAGGTGGGCGGCAGCACGCCGGCAATCACGTTGAACAGCGTTGTCTTGCCGGCCCCGTTGGGACCGATCAGGCCGGTAATCGACCGTTCCGCAATCGTCAGGGACGCCCCGTCCACGGCGTGAAATCCGCCAAAGTGCTTGTGCAGGTCCTCGACGGCAATCATGGCCTCACCTTGCATGGCCCCCCCTTGCGCTGCCGGGTGCGGCATCTTGTCATTGAATCGCATCTGGCGCGGCCTTTTGTCAAAGAAAGGGCCCGGACGCAAGGTCCGGGCCGCTTCCCGTCAGGCCGGAGGCCGGGTCAACGGTATTTCACCGTGGTGACCTTGCCGCCCTTGATGACGATTTCCCGGTAGTTGCCGGCCGATTCACCCGGTCCGATCAGCTCCACCGCGGTGGCACCCACATAGTCGATGTCGCCGCCCGACTTGAGGATGTCCAGCGCCTTGCCCAGCTCGCCGGGATAGATCTTCTCGCCAGGGGCGTTGGCCACGTCCATCACCTTGTCCTTGTAGACATTGGGATCGGTCGTCCCCGCCGCCTGCATGGCCAGCAGGATCAGCGCCGCCGCGTCATAGGATTCGGGCGTGAACGGCGAGGTGGCGTCGAACTTGCCGCCAACCAGCTCGGCGAACTTGGCCGCGCCGGGGCTGTCGGTGCCCGGATGCTGGCCGGTGGAGCCATCGATATCGGTGCCGAAATTCTCCTCCAGCTTGGCGCTGATCATCCCGTCCGGGAAGTGGAAGGTATCGAAGGCCCCCGAATCGAGCGCCGCCCGGACGATGCCCGACCCGCCCTGGTCCACATAGCCGGCAACCACCAGCCGGTCGCCGCCGGCGGCGGCAAGTGCGGCAACTTCGGCCGAGTAGTCGGCCTTGCCGTCCTCATGCGCGGCCGAGATCGTCACCTTGCCGCCCTTGGCCTCGTAGGCGGCCTTGAAGCTGTCGGCCAGGCCCTTGCCGTAATCGTTGTTGGTGTAGGTCAGCGCCACCGACTTGACACCCTGCTCGAGCAGGATGTCGGCCATCACCTCGCCCTGGCGGGCGTCCGAGGGGGCGGTGCGGAAGAACAGCCCGTTGTCCTCGGCGGTCGAAAGCGCCGGCGAGGTGGCCGAGGGCGAGATCATCACGATGCCATTGGGCACCGCCACATTGGCCAGGATGGCGCCGGTCACGCCCGAGCAGTCCGCGCCCATGATCCCCTTCACCCCGTCCGAGGTGACCAGGCGCTCGGCCGCGGCGGTGGCGGCGCCGGCGTCGATGCAGGTCGAGTCGGCCCGCACCGGCGTCACCGTCATGCCGTCCAGCAGCTTGCCGCTGTCGCTGACTTCCTTCATCGCCAACTCGGCGCCGTCGGCCATCTGCGGGGTCAGCGATTCGATCGGGCCGGTAAAGCCGAGAATCACGCCGATCTTGACTTCACCCGCCATGGCGGAGCCGGCCATCAGAGCTGCGGCCGCGGAGGCCATGAGAAGTTTTTTCATCAGATACTCCCTGGTTGGAACGAAATGTTCTGGGCCGAGCCTAGGCAAGGAGACTGAAAAAGAAAAGTGCTATATGTGCGGACGGGTTCGCGCGCCATCCCGGCAAGGGGGGCGGGACGCGGGCCGGAGCCGGAGGAGGAAAGATGCGCTTGATCGCGACGATCGTCCTTGCAATCGCGCTGGCGGGGACGGCCGCGGCCCGGATGCTTTCGACAACGGCGGGGCAGCTGCGGGTGACGCGGATGCTGGACGGGCTCGAGGTGCCCTGGGCCATCGCCTTCCTTCCGGGCAACGCCTATCTGGTGACCGAGCGCGAGGGCCGACTGCTGCTGGTCCGGGACGGTCGGGCGCGGCGGGTCGGCGGGGTCCCGAAGGTCGCGGCCGTGGGACAGGGCGGTCTGCTCGACGTGATGGTGCCGCGCGATTTCGCGCGCAGCCGCGAGGTGTTCCTGACGTTTTCCAGGCGCCGGCCCGGCGGGCGGGTCGGAACGGCCGTGGCGGTCGGCCGGCTGAGCGGCGATGGCGGGCAACTCGCCGATGTACGGATCATCTTCGAGGCCGAGCATGTGGGCCGCGGCGGGCGCCATTTCGGATCGCGCATCGTCGAGGCGCGTGACGGGACGCTGTTCGTCACGCTGGGCGAGCGGGCCGCCGCAGGCGAGGCGCAGAACCTGGCCAATCACAACGGCACCGTCATCCGCATCCACCGCGACGGGTCGGTGCCCGGCGACAACCCGTTCGCGAACATGCCCGGCGCACGCCCGGAAATCTGGTCGCTGGGTCATCGCAACCCGCAGGGCGCGGCGCTCGATGCCAAGGGAAACCTGTGGATTTCCGAACACGGGGCGATGGGCGGGGACGAAATCAACCTGATCCGGCGCGGGGCCAATTACGGCTGGCCGGTGATCGCCTACGGGCGCCACTATTCGGGGGCGAAGATCGGCGAGGGGACCGCGAAACCGGGCATGGAGCAGCCCGAATTCTACTGGGATCCCTCGATCGCCCCCTCGGGCATGATGATCTATTCCGGCCGGCTCTGGCCGCAGTGGCAAGGCAGCTTTTTCGTAGGCTCCCTGAAATTCGACATGATCAGCCGGCTTGCCGGGCGACCGCTGCGCGAGGTGGAGCGGATCGCCGGCCCCGAGACCCTCCGCATCCGCGACGTGGCTGAGGCTCCCGACGGATCGATCTGGTTCCTGTCCGAGGGCAACGGCGCCGTCTATCGGCTGACGCCCCGCTGACCGCCGGGTCCGCGAGGCGCATTGCCGGCCGGCGGATCGACAGGCCGCACTCGCCGCGCTAACCTGCCGGGGGTAACGAGTTCAGGGAGTTTCGATCATGCGCCTGCCAGGTCCGTTCGCGCTGGCGCTGCTGGCGATCCCGGCCGCGGCGCCGGCCCAGCAGCGCGATTCGTTCTTCGACGATTACGCGGCCTATGCCGATTTCGTGGACAGCCACATCGTCAACCGCGATTTCATCACGCTGATCCAGGTTCTCGGCGGGCGCGACGAATACACGATCGAGGAGCTTCAGCGCATCTCGAACCGCATGATGACGGCCTACCCGACCAATTTCGTCGGCCGGGCGGTCAGCAAGCAGGTGGAGCTGGACGGCGGCTTCCGGCAGGAGATGCGCATCTACTGGAATGCGGGCACGGGATACCTGTACTTCTATGCCTTCCTGCACCAGCGGGACGATGCGCTGGTGGTCCTGACCTTCACCATGAACAGCGATTCGGCCAAAATCTTCGAGCGCTTCTGACCCCCGCCCGGCCTGCCTCAGACGGACAGGCGCGACGAATGGCTGCCGCGTTCGCGGTAGGGGGTGGTGTTGTAATGCGCC
>JALTNO010000166.1 GCA_027000645.1 Paracoccaceae bacterium
GTCCAAGCCCAGCCGGATCGGGCTGTCGAAATCGCCCACGCAGGCGCGGCTTCGGCGGCTCGAGCGCCGGGGCGTCATCACCGGCTATCGCGCGCTGGTGGATCCGATCCGGCTGGGCTTGGACCATGTGGCCTTTGTCGAGGTGCGGCTGGACAACACGCGCGAGGCGGCGCTGGCGGCCTTCAACGCGGCGGTGGCGCGGATCGGGGAAATCGAACAGGTGCACCTGATCGCCGGCAGTTTCGACTACCTGATGAAGGTGCGCACGCGTTCGATGTCCGAATACCGCATCGTCCTGGCCGAGAAGATCTCGACCCTGCCGCATGTGGCCTCGACCTCGACCTACGTGGCCATGCAGGCGGTGAAGGAGGGCGGGCCGCTGGGCACGCTCGAAAACGTGACTTGACCCGGACGGGAAAGGGGCGACCATTCGGGCATGGGACGCGCGGCGACGATCGCGCTGGCGCTGTTGTCGGCGGCGGCGGCAAGGGGCGGTGAGGGGGGTGGCGAATGCCCGCCGCCGCCCGATCACGGCGCCGAGCTGCGCGCGCTTTACGATCAGGTGCGCAAGGCCGGGACGGAGGAGCAGGCCCGGGCGCTGACCGACCGCATGTGGCGATTGTGGACCGATGCCCCCGACGAGGCCGCGCAGGCGGTGCTGGACGCGGGGATGGAGCGGCGCCGGGCCTATGACTATCTTGGCGCGCTGCGCGAGTTCGACCGGCTCGTGGCCTATTGCCCGGACTATGCCGAGGGCTACAACCAGCGCGCTTTCGTCAATTTCCTGCGGCAGGACTACGATGCGGCGCTGGCCGATCTCGACCGCACGCTGGAGTTGTCACCCGATCACGTTGCGGCGCTGACCGGGCGGGCGCTGACGCTGATGGCGATGGACCGGATCGACGAGGCGCGGGCTTCGCTGGCACGGGCGCTGGAACTGCATCCGTGGCTGCCCGAGCGGGGCCTTGCCGCCCCCGGCGGCCCGCTGGCGCCCCGGCGCGACGACGGCTGAATTTCCGGCCCGCAGAGATTGTGATTGCCGCGCCCAGCGGCTAGACCTGACCGCGCCCGGCGCACGAAGGCGCCATCGGCGGGCGTGATGGAATGGTAGACATATCGGACTTAAAATCCGAAGGGCTATGCCCGTGTGGGTTCGAGTCCCACCGCCCGCACCAGCGTTATCCTCAGACGTCCAGCTCTTCCACGAAGCGCGCGTTTTCCTGGATGTACTGGAACCGCAACTCGGGTTTCTTGCCCATCAGCCGCTCGACCAGATCGCCGGTTTCGCCCGGCTCGTCCTCGTCGATGGTCACCCGGATCAGCTTGCGCGTGGCCGGGTTCATCGTGGTTTCCTTCAGATCCTTGGCGTCCATCTCGCCCAGGCCCTTGAACCGGCTCACCTCGATCCTGCCCTTGCCGCCAAGGCCCTTGGCCAGCCATTCGTCGCGTTCGGCCTCGTCGAGGGCATAGACCCGCCTTGCCCCCTGCGTCAGCCGGTAAAGCGGCGGGCAGGCAAGGTAGAGATGCCCGTGGTCGATCAGTGGCCGCATCTGGGTGAAGAAGAACGTCATCAGCAGCGAGGCGATATGCGCCCCGTCCACATCCGCGTCGGTCATGATGATGACCTTTTCATAGCGCAGGTCGTCGATGTCGAACTTCGCGCCCAGCCCCACGCCCAGCGCCTGGGTGAGGTCGCGGATTTCCGCGTTGGTGCCCAGCTTGGACGATGCCGCGCCCAGCACGTTGAGGATCTTGCCGCGCAGCGGCAGCAGCGCCTGGGTCCTGCGGTCGCGCGCCATCTTGGCCGAGCCGCCGGCCGAATCGCCCTCGACGATGAAGATTTCGGTGCCTTCGCGCGATTGCGCGGTACAGTCCACCAGCTTGCCCGGAAGGCGCAGCTTCTTGGTGGCGGATTTGCGGGCGGTTTCCTTCTCGGCCCGGCGGCGCAGCCGTTCCTCGGCCCGCAGCACCAGGAAATCGAGGATCGCACCGGCCGATTTCGTGTCCGATGCCAGCCAGTGGTCGAAGTGGTCGCGCACCGCGCCCTCGACCATCTTCGCCGCCGATTCGGTGGACAGCCGGTCCTTGGTCTGGCCGACGAAGGAAGGATCGGCAATGAAGCAGCTGACCAGCGCGCAGCCCCCTGCCATCAGGTCCTCGCGCGTGATCTGTGCCGCCTTGCGGTTGCCGGCCAGCTCGCCATAGGCCTTGATCCCCTTGAGGATCGCCGCCCAGAACCCCTGCACATGGGTGCCGCCTTCGGGGGTGGGGACGGTGTTGCAATAAGATTGCACAAAGCCGTCGCGCGCGGGCGTCCAGTTGATCGCCCATTCCACGTGGCCGGGCTGGCCGAATTTCTCGGCGAATTCCACCCGCCCGGAGAAGGGCGCGTCCGCATAGGTGGAGGCCTCGCCCAGCACCTCTTTCAGGTAGTCGGCCAGACCGCCGGGGAAATGGAATGTCGCCTCGCGCGGTGTTTCGCCATCGTCGATTTCCGATTTCCAGCGAATCTCGACGCCCGAGAACAGGTAGGCCTTGGACTTGGCCAAGGCGAAGAGGCGCCCGGGCTTGAGCCGGTGGTGGCCGAAGATCTCGGCGTCGGGGTGGAAGGTGACGGTGGTGCCGCGCCGGTTCGGCGCGCTGCCGATCCGTTGCAGCGGCCCCAGCGGCTTGCCGCGGGAAAAGCGCTGCTCGTGAAGTTCGCGGCCGCGGGCCACCTGCACCACCATCGAATCCGACAGCGCGTTGACCACCGACGATCCCACCCCGTGCAGGCCGCCCGAGGTCTGGTAGGCCTTGCCGGAAAACTTGCCACCCGCATGCAGGGTGCACAGGATCACCTCGAGCGCCGACTTGTCGGGGAATTTCGGGTGCGGGTCGATGGGGATGCCGCGCCCGTTGTCGCGGATGGTGACGGCATGGTCGGCGTGCAGTTCCACCTCGATCCGGGTGGCATGGCCGGCCACGGCCTCGTCCATGGCGTTGTCGAGGATCTCGGCCACCAGGTGGTGCAGCGCGCGTTCGTCGGTGCCGCCGATATACATGCCGGGCCGCTGGCGGACCGGCTCCAGCCCTTCGAGAACCTCGATCGAGGCGGCATTGTAATCGTCCTGGGACTGCGCGAGGAGGTCGTCGGGCATCGGCGTGCTGCTCTGTTGTTGGTTGGTTGGCGGCCATTATGGCAGGTCGGCCGGAACGGGAAAAGGGCCGAGTTCCCCGCACGCCGCGTTGCCGGGCAGGACAAATGGAGAATTGGCGGTTTGTCCGGTCGAAATGATGCCTTGGGCCGTTGACCTTGGCGGCGCTTCGCGCTGGGCTGCGGGGAAAGCGGAGGATTCGCATGACGGACAGGGCCAGCCTCGACCCGGATGACTGGGAGCGCTTCCGGGAGCAAGCGCACGGGCTGCTGGATGCAGCCATCGACCGGATGCGCGACGCCGCCGCCCATCCCTGGCAACCGGTCCCCGAGGCGGTGCGCCGGGCCTGTGCCATCGGGGCCGGCAAGGGCGGTCTGGCCGAGAGGCTGGTATCCGAGGTCCTGCCCTATCACGGCGGCAACCCGCATCCGCGGTTCTGGGGCTGGGTTCAGGGCACCGGGCTGGCCAGCGACATGCTGGCCGCGATTGCGGGGGCGGCGATCAATGCCAATGTCGGCGGGCGCGACCATGGCGCGGTCTATCTGGAACGCGCGGTGGTGGACTGGACCCGGCGCCAGATGGGCCTGCCCGAAGGGGCCAGCGGGGTTCTGGTCAGCGGCACCTCTCAGGCCACGGTGATCGCCTTTGCCGCCGCGCGGCTGCGGGCGCTGGGCGCGGGAGTGCGCCGGCGCGGGCAGGCCGGGGCGCCGCTGGTGGCCTATGCCGGGCAAGGCGTGCACAACGCCACGCGCAAGGCGGTGGAGCTTTTGGGAATCGGCTCCGACAACCTGCGGCTGGTGCCGTCGAGAGAGGGGCGGATGGACCCGCAGGCGCTGCGCGCGCAGGTGGCGGCCGACCGCGCGGCGGGGCGCATCCCGTTCCTGGTCGTGGCCACGGCCGGCTCGGTCGATCTGGGGCTGTTCGACGACCTGAACGCGGTGGCGGACGTGGCCGTGGATGAAGGGCTGTGGCTGCATGTGGACGGCGCCTTCGGCGCATGGATCCGGCTGGCCGATCCGCCGTGGTGCGACCTGGGCGAGGGGATCGAGAGGGCCGACTCCATCGCGCTGGATTTTCACAAATGGATGTATGTGGGCTATGATTGCGGCCTAGTCCTGATCCGCGACGAATCCGAACACCGCGCCGCCTTTGCCGCCCGCCCGGCCTATCTGAAAGGGGCCGAGCACGGCCTGGCCGGGGGCGAGCCGTGGTATTGCGACTACGGCATCGACCTGTCGCGCGGCAACCGCGCCCTGCGGGTGTGGTGCGCGCTGGAAAGCCTCGGGCGCGAGGCCTTCGCCCGCGCGATCACCGGCAACTGCCGGGCGGCGCTGCGGATGCATGAAGAGGTGAGCGCCCGCCCGGCCATGGCGCCGGGGCCGCGGCCGGTGGCCAATGTCTGTGTCTTTTCCGCCCGTGGCGGGCTGGATGGCCGGGCGCAGTCGGCGCTCAATGCCCGGATTGCCCGGGTCCTGCAGGAACGCGGAGAGGCGGTGTTCTCGACCACCGATCTGGACGGCGTGACGGTGCTGCGCGCCGCGATTACCAATCACCGCACCACCGAGCGGGATGTGGTGGCGGCGGTGGCGGCGGTGGAGGCCGTGGCCGCGGAACTGGTCGGACCGGGCTGAATGCCGCGGTGCGGGGGCGGGCGCCGGAGGCCCTCTCGAAACATTACTGTCAGTCTCGTCTTTTTGACCCGGATCAAGGCGGCAGGTCGTGCAATCGGGTAGAAACGGGCGTGAATGGAAACCCGGCAAGGCCGATCCGCTATCGGAGGAGGAACAACATGCCCGCACCCGCAGCCAGATCCGAAAAGGGGATGACCCCCGAACCCCGAAAGGCGGGCGCCGGTGGCGCCGGGAAGCCGGGCGGAGAAGCAGACGGCGCGGAGGTGCTGGCGGGCATGCAATCGCTTCAACCCACCAGGGAAAGCATCAGGCAGGCATTCGAAAACGGCGTCTATCCCTACCGGAAGAAGCTGTCGCGCCGTGTCTATGAAGAGGAGAAGGCGCGTCTTCAAGCCGAACTGCTGAAGGTCCAGCACTGGACCCAGGAGACGGGCCAGAAATTCGTTCTGCTGTTCGAAGGCCGCGACGCCGCCGGAAAGGGCGGCACCATCAAGCGCTTCATGGAACATCTCAATCCCCGCGGGGCGCGGGTGGTGGCGTTGAGCAAGCCCACTGACGAAGAGCGCGGCCAGTGGTTCTTCCAGCGCTATATCTGTCGCCTGCCCACAAGGGGCGAAATGGTTTTCTACGACCGCTCCTGGTACAACCGTGCCGGGGTGGAGCGGGTGATGGGCTTCTGCTCCCCCACCGAGTATCTCGAATTCATGCGCCAGACGCCGGAACTCGAGCGGATGCTGGTGCGTTCGGGCATCCGGCTTTACAAGTACTGGTTCTCGGTCACCCGCGACGAACAGCTGCGCCGCTTCCGCTCGCGCGAGACCGATCCGCTCAAGCAGTGGAAGCTGTCTCCGATCGACAAGGCCAGCCTCGACAAGTGGGATGAATATACCGAGGCGAAAGAGGCGATGTTCTTCTATACCGACACGGCGGATGCGCCCTGGACGATCATCAAGTCGAACGACAAGAAGCGCGCGCGGCTCAACTGCATGCGCCATTTTCTGGCCTCTCTGGACTATCCGGGCAAGGACGAGGAGGTGGTGGGCAAGCCCGATCCGCTGATCGTCGGTCAGGCGCATCACGTCATTCACCGGGCCGATCATATCCTCGGCACGGCCCTGCACCCCGATGCGCGGGTCGGCCGGGGGGGCTGAGGCGGCCCGGCTCCCCCGCCTTGCTCCGGTCTCGATCTGCGTCTAGGCAGGGCCGATGACGACGCGGATGTCATATGCCGCCCATGCAAGGGCGGTCGCGGTTCTGGGCCTGCCCCTGATCGGCGGACACCTGGCGCAGATGGCGATCGGGCTGACCGATACGGTCATGATGGGCTGGTACGGAGTCGAGGCGCTGGCTGCGGTCACGCTGGCCAGCAGCTATTTCTTCGTGTTCTTCCTGATGGGGGCGGGGTTCGGCTGGGCGGTGATGCCGCTGGTGGCGGCCGCCGAATCGGCCGACGACCAGATCAGCGTGCGCCGGTCCACCCGGATGGGGTTGTGGCTGTCGGTGGCCTATTCGATGGCGGCCATGCCGCTGTTCTGGTGGGCCGGGCCGATCCTGATCGCACTGGGGCAGGAGCCGGAGGTGGCGGCATTGGCGGCCGCGTATCTGGCCGTGGCCGGGTGGGGGATCTTTCCCGCCCTGCTGGTCATGGTGATGAAATCCTATCTCGCCGCGCTGGAACGCACGCAGGTGGTGCTGTGGATCACCGTCCTTGCCGCGCTGGTGAACGCGGCGGCGGATTATGCGCTGATTTTCGGCAACTGGGGGGCGCCGAGGCTGGGTGTGACGGGTGCCGCGGTCGCCTCGGTGCTGACACAGGCGGTCTCTGTACTGGCGGTCGTCCTCTATGCGGGGCGCGTGCTGCCGCAGCATCGGCTGTTCGAGCGGCTGTGGCGGCCGGACTGGGGGATGATGGCGCGGGTCTTCCGCTTGGGCGTGCCGATCGGACTGACCAACCTGACCGAGGTCAGCCTGTTCACCGCGTCGGCGATGATGATGGGCTGGCTTGGCGCGCTGCCCCTTGCGGCACATGGAATTGCCATGCAACTGACGTCCCTGACCTTCATGGTGCATCTCGGCCTGAGCAACGTCGCCACGGTGCGGACCGGCAATGCTTTCGGCCGGGGCGACCGGCATCACATGATGCGGGGCGCGGTGGTGGTGATCGCCATGTCGCTGGGCATGGCCGCGATCGCGATGTCGGCCTTCCTGCTGTTTCCCGAGGCGCTCTTGTCGATGTTCATGGACGCGGACAACCCGAAGCGGGGCGAGATACTGGCGATCGGGACCGGGCTTCTGGCGATGGCGGCGCTGTTCCAGATGGTCGATGGCGCGCAGGTCATCGCCCTTGGCCTGTTGCGCGGGGTGCAGGACACCACCGTGCCCATGCTGATTGCCGCGCTGGCCTACTGGGGCGTGGGCATTCCGGCCTCGTATCTTCTGGGGTTCGTCATCGGCATGGGCGGCGTCGGCATCTGGCTGGGTCTCGTGCTGGGGCTGGGTTGTGCCGGCGTTCTGCTCATGGCCCGGTTCTGGGGCGGGGCGATCAGGAAAGTGGGCGCCCCGGCCACGGCCTGAGCCGCCCCGCATCCGGCCATGCGGGGGGCGTCAGATGACGAATTTCTGGGTCACGTTGAACAGTGCAGCCTGGCTGGAGGTGCGGTCGATGGTGAATTTCGGCCCCACCGGGACCGCTCCCAGGCCCAGCCGCCGCAGCCAGCGGGCAAACAGCGCCGGCACGATGCCGATCACGTGGGTGGCCCCCGCCTCGCGCGCGATGTTGCTCATCTGCTCCATCAGCAGGTTCTGAACGACGGCCCGACGGCTGGCCGGAACAGCGTCGGTGATGAACAGGCGCGAGGCTTCCCAGACGCGCTTCTCCACCGGGGCCTCGAAGAACAGGACGTCGGTCGGAATGCCCTCCAGCAGTCCCCTCTGGGCATCGCGCAGCATGTAGGAATACATGCCGCATTTCGACGTGGTGGGCATCATCCGCACGCCGGCCAGGACCTCGCCATATTCGTGGATGATCGCCCAGCGGCACAAGGGGGTGTCGTACTGATCGAATTCCAGCCCGTCCACATGCGGCACGTCCCATTTCAGGCGCTCGATGAACACCTTGTGCCGGGCCCTCAGGTAGTTGACCAGAAGGCTTCCGTATTCATGCATGTTCATGAACGATAGAACGCTCGCACGAAGATGCCCGACACCTGCGGGCAATGCCTTCCGATCGATCCGGATCTGCGATTTTTCATAGGAGCTCTTGTTCGCTTTGCGTGAGACCGGCTCGACCCGTTCGGCGGGTTCGAGCTCTGGAAATACGGTCCACGCCGGCATGGCCCCCACCGGCATGCGCGTCTGTTTCATGTCCTGCACTCGTTCGTATTGCTCTTTTGTGCATGAGAAAACCCCACCAATGCCATTGTGTCCACACAATTTTGCCGCATTCCGAGAGCCGGCCGGCAAAAAAACGCCCAATGCGGGTCAATCGGCAACACCGTTGCCGGGCAGGAGGTGCAAGACCGTGCAAGAAAAAACCGGCCGCCGGGGGCCGGCAGCCGGTAAGGCGGTTTGGGAAGGGCCGGCGTTACTGCGCGGCGACCAGAACTTCGTTGTCGGTAAATTCGGGCGCGTCCGAATCGATCAGATCCAGCGTGACGTAGAAGGTGGTGCCGACGCCGACCTCGCTTTCGTAGTCGATCTCGCCGTTGTGCTGTTCGATGATCTGCTTGGAGATGCTCATGCCCAGCCCGGTGCCGCCCACCTTCCGCTGGTCGGAACTGTCAACTTGGCTGAAGCGTTCGAACACCTTGTTCTTGGAGCCCGGCGGAATGCCTTCTCCGTGATCCTCGACGAAGATCCGCACCCGGCCCTCTTCGATCCTGTAGCCCACGATCACCTCGTCGCCTTCATGCGAGAACTTGATGGCGTTGGAGATGATGTTTGCCATGACCTGCATCAGGCGGGATTCGTCACCCAGAACCTTCGCCTTGCCCTCCGCCGGCAGGGCCGCGCGCAGCGTCACGCCGTGGGAATCGGCATACCCCTTGTTGCTTTCCACGGCTTCCTTGATCAGCACCTCCACGTCCACCGTGTCGAAGGAATAGGTCATCTCGCCGGCCTCGATCTTCTGGAAGTCGAGAATGTCGTTGATCAGGTTCGACAGCCGCGTGGCATTCTTCGAGGCCAGATCGACCAGCGCCGCGACCGAGTCGGGCATCTCGCCCACCGCCCCCGACCTGAGCAGGTCGAGCGAACCCTTCACCGATGTCAGCGGCGTGCGCAGCTCGTGGCTGACGACCGAAACGAATTGCGACTTGATTTCATAGGCCGCCATGGTCCGTTCATGTTCGCGCTTGAGCTCTTCCAGCTGGCGCAGCCGGTTGCGGTAGAGCTGCAGGAACATGAAGGAGCAGTCGATGATGAAATAGAGGACGAAAACCACCGTGAAGAAATGCAGCCACAGAACCGAGGTGATCGGCGGAGCCACGCGCCAGATGTCCAGGAAGGCGATGAAGAAGAACGCCCCGCTGTAGATGATGAGCCGCAGCACCAGCGCGGGCAGGAACTGGTGGTTGTTCATCGCCGCGAAAAGGGCGGCGGCGAACAGGAAGAAGAGCGGTGTGAAATGGCCGCCGACGCCCTGTTGCAATGCGATCATGATGACGAAAAGGCTGATGGCGGCGGCGCTCAGGATGGTGTTGACCATCACCCACAGGGCGAACTTGCGCGCCTTGTCCGGGTCGCCATCGGTCCACTGGTTGATCCGGCGGGCAAGGATCAGGTCCAGCATCTCGGTGAACAGCACGGCGGCATAGCAGGCGAATGATTTTGCCGGATCGAAATAGAAGGCGGTCAGCGTCGTCGCCGCAAAGAAGATCGACTGGCGTTGCCAGATGAGGCGGGAAACTCCGCCGATATAGTCCTTCAGCTGGCGTTCGAGCAGCTCGTGCTTCAGCCATCCGAACCCAAATGCCCTACCCACGAGTTCCATGGCGGCGCGCTGCTCCCGGTTTGCTTGTCATTGTTTCGTTCTACCCGCCGAGTTTGGAAACACTTGGTCCGCATTCAGGAGATTTTCGGGCAAGGGCGGCGCCGGGTCATTCGCGAACGCGCAGGGAAAGCCCCGGCGGGCGACGGCCGGGGCATGTCGCCTGTCCCGAGGTCAGATCTTGCGCAGCGACTGGTCCTCGCGCAGCAGCTGCTGCAGGATCACCTCGTAGGAGCGGCGCTCCAGATGCGCCTCTTCGGTACTCAGGGCCCGGCTCTTGAGCATCCGCTTGGAGATCGAGGCCACCTGTTCCATGTCCTGGTCGCGCAGTTCCACGTTCTCGATCGCGCGGTTGAGCGCGTAGAGCGCGCCCAGCTTGGTCAGGGACCGCATGGGGAAGCTGTCTCCGACCAGGAGCCGCACCTCGGCCGTGATCTTGCGCCGGGCCAGCACGGTGGCCACCATCTGGTTCATCTGGGTTTCCATCCCCGGAATCGGCACGTTCTTCTTCGAGTCGCTGATGCACAGGAAGGTGCCGTTGCCGCGGTAGGACATGATGTTGCCCGAACTCCGGGTAAGCTTGGAGAGCGCGAAGGCCGCATCATGCAGCAGGTCGCGGAAGTCGCCCGAGGTCATGCTTTCATGCAGCTGCTTTGCCTGTGCGATCTTGATCGCGGTGGCGTAAGAGGTGAACCGCCGCCCCTTGGACAGCTGCAGCACGTAGTTCTCGAACTGGGCATATCCCAGCATCCGTTCGACGCCTTCGATGCGGATCGGATCCTCGATGCTGAACTGAAGCGTGGTATCGAGCTCTTTCTTGAGCTTGCGGGCCACCTCGATGCTGTCCGAGGCCAGCGAATGTTCCTGCACCAGCTTGCGCGCGGTGCCCAGGCGGGTGCGAAGCTCGAGAAAGTCGAACGGCTTGGTCAGGTAGTCGGTGGCGCCCGCCGTGAAGGCGTCGTCCACGTATTTCTTGTCCGACATTGCCGTCAGCATGATGATCGGGGTGTGAGTGTATTCCGGCACCTTGCGGATTTCGCGGCAAAGCGTGATGCCGTTCATCTTCGGCATCTGGATATCGAGAAGAAAGCTGTCGAACGGCGGGTGGGTCTTGTCGATCAGACGCAGCGCATCCTCGGCGCTGGAGGCGATCGACACGTCGTAGGTCCCCAGCGCATTCAGCGCCGTCTTCAGCAGTTCGAGAATGCTGGCCTCGTCGTCCACGACCAGAATCCTCATCTTCTGCGCCTTGCCCGCGATCGCACTCTCGGGGCCGGTCGATGTCTGAGCAGGAAACGTCATGATTCAGTCGCCCTCATTCACGAATCTACGGTTAACGAATAATTGCGGATTTCGCCGACAAAGAGGCGATGCCGTGACCGGGGGGTGACTTGCACAGGTTGGCCGCGGTTCCCCGGCGGTCATTGTCAGGCTTTTCCAAGCTCTTAAAAAGCAATGAAAAATCATGCTTTCCCGGGGATTGGAACCCGACCGGATGGCACGAAATGTGCCGAAACTGTGCAAGAAAGTGGAGATTTTGCAGACACCCGCCCGAACCACCGTTTCCAAAGGCGGATCAACGGCGATTGTTTCCACCCGATCCGGGCCCGCGCAGGGGCCGTCGGGTTCCGCCGGATCGGGGATGGCGTGCCTCAGGTCAGACGGTCAAGAATGTGGGCCACCGCGCAGTGCCCTGGCGCCCTTTCCGGGCGCGAGGCCTGAGTGGCCAGCCATGCCTTGCACAGCGGCGCACAGCCCCCCGCGCGACAGCATGCGACGATCTCGGCAAGATCTTCCGGGCTCAGCCGTCCCTGTGCCATGCGTTCGGAAAGGTTGATGCCCATGACACGGGCAACCGAACGGCAAAGCCAGAAATGTTCATCCATCTTTCCGAAACCGGTCGTCTGGCCGTCCACCTTTCAGGCCTCCGTCTCGCGCCGTCGGCGCTGTCGAAACACCAGCCTGCCTTCTGCGCCCTTCCCTTCGGTTGCGGGCGCAGCCGGCGACCTTCAACTCCTCCCGCGATCATAGTCGCATCGGATTCCACCACCATTGATGCAGGTCAAGATCGCCCCTTGCGGGCAGGGAGCGCCGCTCAGCCGCCGGCCCCCAGCCGGCGCGCGGTTTCCACGACCACCTGCTTGCGCAGCTCGTTCGGCGGATGGGTTCCGAAAAAGCGGTTTCCGGGTTCCGGCAGGCGGTCGAAATAGCCCGCCCCCTTCAGCGGATCGTATCCGGCCCGAACGGTCACGAGCGTGCCAAGCTGGTCGGCTTCGAGTTCGTATTCCTTCGAATAGCTGCGCGCCCCGACTTCCGCGCCGATCTGGCGTGCATTTTCCACATCGGCCCGGTCGCCGCCGGTCAGACGGGCCAGGCGGGCGAAAATCTCCGCGCCAAGGGCCGCATCCTCGGCCTGTCGCGTCAGGTGACCGAGAATGTGATGCGCCGCTTCATGCCCCAGAACGAAAGCCATTTCATCCGCGTTGCGCGCATCGGCGATCATGGCGATGGTGAAGATGATGACCGGCCGCCCGGCGGCATCGACGCTCTGGTAGGCGTTCGGCTCGGCCCGCGGGTCGCGATCGACGCGGATCACGAAATGGCAGTTCACCCCGGCCGTCAGGCGCCGGCATTCCCGCTCCGCCACGGGTTCCACCCGCGATACCACCTCGATGAAGGCCGCCGCTGCCTGCGCCGGGTCAAGCGGTCCGGACGGCGGTGCCGGTGTCGGCGCCGGGGGTAGGGCGGTGCAGGCCCCGGCCACCAGCGCAAGAACCGGCCCTATCGGCCGCATTGCGGGCCTTTCCCGGTGTGTGCGGATGCATCGCTGCGCCCCATCTTCACCTTGCTCCAAATACTCCCGCCGGAGGCCACGCGCGCCTTGCGCGCGTTCCGGGGCGCGCCTGTCGCCCGGTGCGATGCCACGCTAACCCGGCCGATGCGGGGGGTGCAACGATCCTGGCGCTTGCAGACATGTGCTGCGGGCGTCACTGTTGGGCATGTTTACCATTGAACACGGATTCGATTCGACCGAGATCGTCCTCATGGACGAAGGCGCCCCGCCTTTGCAGGAGGACGTCATCATCAACAGTTTCGCCGAATGCGTCACCATCGAACAGTTCGATCCCCACAGCGACTCGGTGCAGAAGATCACGCTTTCGGCCGCGCAGCTGCGCGACCTGGCCGCGGCCCTGGACCTGCCCGAAGGCATCTACCAGCTGCGCGAAGTGCCGCCCGGAGGAGAGGAGCAGTAACAATGCGGCCGCGCGCTCACAGCTGGTTGTGCGTGCCGTCGCAAAGCGGAGCCTTCGCGGAATGCTTGCATCCGCAGAAGAACAGCTTCCCGTCCTTCTCGGCGGTGTATTTCACCGGCTCGAACGTGGTTCCCTTGTGGGACCCGTCGCAGAAGGGCTGGTTCTTCGATTTGCCGCAGGCGCACCAGAAATAGGTCTTGCCCGCGCTTACCTCGACCGGGATGGGCTCTTTCTGCGCGATCACGGGCTTGTCTGCCATGGTGAGGTTCTCCTCGTCTTTCGGTTGCAGTTTCGATGAGGCAGGTTGTGGCCGGAAAGGGAAATTCCGCAAGGGGCATTGCTGCGCGCGAACGCACGGCAATTGTGCATTCCCCTCCTCAGAGCCGCCGGCCCCACAGGTCGTAGTCGCCTGCTTCCTCCACCTCGACCGTGACAATGTCGCCGACCGAAAGGCCCCCGGCATTTTCGTCGATGAACAGGTTGCCGTCGATCTCGGGTGCGTCGGCCATGGTGCGGCAGGTGGCGATGCCGTCCTCGTCGATCTCGTCCACGATCACCTCCAGCCGCTTACCGACCCTGGCCGCCAGCCGTGCCGCCGAGATCTCCTGCGCCCTGGCCATGAACCTCTCCCAGCGCTCCTGCTTGACCTCTTCGGGCACATGATCGGGCAGGGCGTTCGAGCGCGCGCCCGCGACATCCTCGTACTTGAAACAGCCCACGCGATCGAGCTGCGCCGCCTCCAGCCAGTCCAGCAGGGTCTGGAATTCCGCCTCCGTCTCTCCGGGGAAGCCGACGATGAAGGTCGAACGCAACGCCAGGTCCGGGCATTGCGCCCGCCAGGCGGCAATTTCGTCGAGGACCTTCGCCGCCGCCGCCGGCCGCGCCATGCGTTTGAGCGTCTCCGGATGGGCGTGCTGGAACGGGATGTCCAGATAGGGCAGGACACCGCTTTCGGGATCGGCCATGAGCGGGATCAGCTCGCGCACATGCGGATAGGGATAGACGTAGTGCAGCCGCACCCAGACGCCAAGCCGCCCCAGCTCGCGGGCCAGATCGGTGATGTGGCTGCGGATTTCGCGCCCCTTCCACGCGTGCCGCGCATGCTTCAGATCAAGGCCATAGGCGCTGGTGTCCTGCGAAATGACCAGAAGCTCGCGCACGCCCGCCTCGGCAAGTCTTTCCGCTTCGCGCAGCACCGCCGATGCGGGGCGCGACACCAGCCGCCCGCGCATGTCGGGGATGATGCAGAACCGGCACTTGTGATTGCAGCCCTCGGAAACCTTCAGATAGCTGTAATGGCGCGGCGTCAGGCGCACGCCGGTGGCGGGCAGCAGGTCCACGAAGGGATCGGGCGCGGGCGGCACCGCGGCATGAACCGCGTCCAGAACCTGCTCGTATTGATGTGGGCCCGTCACCGCCAGAATGCGCGGGTGACGCCGAAGGATGAACTCCGGCTCCGCCCCCAGGCAGCCGGTGACGATCACCTTGCCGTTCTCCTTCAGCGCCTCTCCGATGGCCTCCAGGGATTCGGCCTTGGCGCTGTCGAGAAAACCGCAGGTGTTGACGATCACCGCGTCGGCGCCTGCATAGTCGGGCGAGATGCCGTACCCTTCGGCGCGCAGACGGGTCAGGATGCGCTCGCTGTCCACCAGCGCCTTGGGACAGCCCAGGCTGACCATGCCGATGCTCGGCTGATCGGGGCGGCGCCCGGCGTTGACGGCATCCGGACGGGCGGCAGGGGCGATGTCGGGGCGCAGACGGGGAGGGTTGGTGCTCATGGGCGCCCGCATACAGGGGGGCAGGCCCGCCGCGCAAGCCCGTTCCGCCCGCATCCCTTCCTCTTGCTCCAAATACTCCCGCCGGAGGACACGCGCGCAACCCGCGCGCGTTGCGGGGCGCGCCGCCGCGCCCCGCTCAGATCACCTGATCGTACTCGCCTACCGCGGGTTCGGTGCGAATCACCTTGTCGATATCGGCAAAGATCGCGCGCATCTCGGCCTCGCTTTCGGGACTTTCGCACACGACCACCAGATTGGGCGTGTTGGACGAGGCCCGCACCAGCCCCCAGGCGCCATTGTCCAGGGTCACCCGGGCACCGTTGACCGTGACCACCTCGCTGATGCGGCGGCCGGCAATGGAGCCGCCATCGCGCTGCATCTGCACCAGCCGCGCCACAAGCCGTTCCAGAACCTGGTATTTCTCGGTGTCGGCACAATAGGGCGACATGGTGGGGGTGGACCAGGTGCGCGGCAGGGCCCGGCGCAGGTCCGACATGGACTTGTCGGGATTGCGCTCCATCAGCTTGCAGATCTCCACCGCGACCCGCAACCCGTCGTCGTAACCCCGCCCGATCGGCTCGGCCAGGAAGTAGTGCCCCGACTTCTCGAACCCGGCCAGGGCGCCGATCTCCTTCACCCGGCGCTTCATGTGGCTGTGGCCGGTCTTCCAGTAATCGGTCTTGATATCGTACTTCTGCAACTCGGGGTCGCTGGCGAACAGCCCGGTCGATTTGACATCCGCGACAAAGGTCGCGCCGGGATGCAGACGGGCCAGGTCCCGGGCCAGGATCACCCCCACCTTGTCGGCAAAGATCTCCTCGCCCTCGTCATCCACCACCCCGCAGCGGTCTCCGTCCCCGTCGAACCCCAGCGCGAAGTCGGCGCCCGCCTTCCTGACCGTCCGGGCCATGTCGCGCAGCATCTCCATGGCCTCGGGGTTGGGGTTGTAGTTGGGAAAGCTGTAGTCCAGCTCGTTATGGCTGGGCACCACCTCGACGCCCATGCGGGCGAACAGCTCGGGCGCGAAGGCGCCGGCGGTGCCGTTGCCCGTGGCGCAGACCACCTTGAGCGGGCGGGTCATGCGGAACTCGCCCACAAGGTCGTCAAGATAGGCCTCGCGCACGCCCTCGACGAATTCGTAGGCCCCCCCCGGCGCGGGCTCGAAATCGCCCGCGAGCACGATGTCGCGCAGCTCGGCCATCTCGTCGGGGCCGTGGGTGAGGGGGCGCTCGAACCCCATCTTCACCCCGGTCCAGCCATTGGGGTTGTGGCTGGCGGTCACCATCGCCACCGCCGGAGCATCAAGGTGGAACTGCGCGAAATAGGCCATGGGCGAGAGCGCCGGGCCGATGTCGCGGACCCGGATGCCGGCCTGCATCAGGCCAAGGATCAGGGCGTTCTTGATCGCCAGCGAATAGTCGCGGTAGTCGTTGCCCACCGCGATCACCGGCTCGATCCCGCGGCGCCGCATCTGGGTGCCCAGCCCCAGCCCCAGCGCGGTCATGCCGGGCAGGTTGATCTCGTCGGGGTACTTCCAGCGGGCGTCGTATTCGCGAAAACCCGTGGGCGCGATCATCGGGTCGCGGAGGAATTCCCACGTGTTGGGGGTCACCGTGGCAGAGGGGGCGGCGGGTCTGGTCATGTGCAATCCGTCGGTTGAAAAGGCGATGTCAAAGCGAGATCGGGTCGGCCTTGGCAAGCCGGTCGAACGCCATCAGGGTGTCGATCAATGCCGCCATCCGGTCAAGGGGGATCATGTTCGGCCCGTCCGAGGGTGCGTTGTCGGGGTCTTCATGGGTTTCGATGAATACCGCCGCGACGCCCACCGCCACCGCCGCGCGGGCCATGACCGGCGCGAATTCGCGCTGCCCGCCGGATGAGCCGCCGCGCCCCCCCGGCTGCTGCACCGAATGGGTGGCGTCCATCACCACCGGATAGCCGGTCTGCGCCATCTGCGGCAGCGCGCGCATGTCCGCCACCAGCGTGTTGTAGCCGAAGCTGACCCCGCGTTCGGTCAGCAGGATGCGGTCGTTGCCGGTGCTTTCGATCTTGGCGATGACGTGTACCATGTCCCACGGGGCCAGGAACTGCCCCTTCTTGACGTTGACCGCCGCGCCGGTTCGGCCCGCGGCCACAAGCAGGTCGGTCTGGCGGCACAGGAAGGCGGGGATCTGCAGGATGTCCACGGCCTCGGCCACGGGGGCACACTGGTCGGGCGCATGCACGTCGGTCAGCACCGGCAGGCCCATGCCGTCCCTGATATCGGACAGGATCTGCAATCCCCTGTCCATTCCCGGGCCCCGCCTGCCGGACAGGCTGGTGCGATTGGCCTTGTCGTAGGAGGCCTTGAACACGTATTGCGCGCCGGCCGCGTCACAGATTTCCTTCATCCGCCCGGCGATCATCTGCGCATGATCGGCGCTTTCCAGCTGGCAGGGGCCGGCGATCACGGTCAGCGGCCGGTCATTGCCGATGCGCAGGCCGGCGATTTCGACTTGTTTCATGGGGCCCTTTACGATGTGACCTGTTCGCGAAGGATCGACGCGGTCAGCGAGATCAGCAGGTAGATACCCGAAAAGATCAGGAATGCCAAAACCGTATTCTCGAACTTGCGCGGATAGCTTGGCTCCTGGCTGGCCACCGGCTGGACCGAGGTGGTCAGGTAGCGCACCTGGCGGTTGGCCTCCGAGCGGGTCTGCTCCACCTGCTGCAGGGCCGATTGCAGCATCAGGTCGCGCGTGGCCAGGTCGGCCTGCGCCATCTGGATGCGCACGCTGAGCTCGGCCAGCGAGTTTTCCCCCTGCGAGGCATCGACCATCTTGCGGTTGAGCCGGGCCAGCAGGGCCTCGAGCCGGCGGATGTCGCCCTTCACGCCATCGACCTTGGCCCGGTTCGGGCGCGGGTTGTCCAGAAGCGCCTCGAGTTGCAGCTGCTTGTCCTGCAACTGGATCTCGACGTTGTTGATCTGGCTGCGCAGCGAGGCGATCATTCCCTCCGGGTCAAGCAGCGCGCCCTTCTGCTGCAGCTGCACCAGCGCCTCCTGTGCCTTGCGCCGGGCTTCCTGCGCGGCCTCGAAGGAGGCCATGGCGTCCTTCATCTGGTCGGCCCGCTTCTTTTCCGACAGCACGTTCACGCGCTCTTCCGCGTACGAGATGAGCTTGCGCGAAAACTCGGCCGCGACCTCGGGGTCGGCGGCGGTTACTTCCATGCGGATCACGCCCTCGGTCGGGTCGTAGCCGATCTTCACGTTCTTGCGGTAGATCTTGTAGGCGGCCTCGTTCGTCGCATCGGGTGCCAGCCGCTGGATCGGGTCGATCCATTCCTGGCTGAAATGCGACTTGAAGCCCACGTCGCGATCCAGCCGCAGCATGGCGTCCTTGGACTGCAGGTAGGATTGCACGGCAATGGAATCCTGCGAGGTTGCGAACTGGGTGCCGCTGAGTAGGCTGCCAAGCCCGCCGCCGCCGGCATTGTCGGCCTTCAGGATCAGGAACTCGGACTTGGTCGAATACATCGGCGTGGCGACATTGATGAAATACCAGCCGACGATGATGGTGGGCAGCAGCACGAAAAAGGCCAGCCGGGTGGCCAGCATGATCAGCTTACGCCTGCGCCGGCGGGCGATGTCGCGCTGGATCTCGCCGATCTCGCGGATCCTCTGTTCGATCGGGCTCAGCTCGGTCGATGGCAGGTTGGTCCCCTCGGCGGGCACGGTCTGCGGCAGCTGGATACGCCCCTGTTCGCCGCCTTCTTCCCGGGCGTTCGACCTGTTTCCCGGCACCACCAGTTCCAGCATGTTCGACCCCTTGAA